>NZ_CP026363.1:525000-535000 GCF_004117055.1 Brevibacillus agri | reverse complement strand
CCCTCCGAGACCAACCCCGAGTAGCACGGGACACGTGAAATCCCGTGTGAATCTGGCAGGACCATCTGCTAAGGCTAAATACTACCTAGCGACCGATAGTGAACCAGTACCGTGAGGGAAAGGTGAAAAGCACCCCGGGAGGGGAGTGAAACAGTACCTGAAACCGTGTGCTTACAAATAGTCGGAGCCCGTTAAAAGGGTGACGGCGTGCCTTTTGTAGAATGAACCGGCGAGTTACGGTAGCGTGCGAGGTTAAGTCGAAGAGACGGAGCCGCAGCGAAAGCGAGTCTGAATAGGGCGCAAGTACGTTGCCGTAGACCCGAAACCGTGTGATCTAGCCATGTCCAGGGTGAAGGTAGGGTAACACCTACTGGAGGCCCGAACCCACGCACGTTGAAAAGTGCGGGGATGAGGTGTGGCTAGCGGTGAAATTCCAATCGAACTCGGAGATAGCTGGTTCTCCCCGAAATAGCTTTAGGGCTAGCCTCGGAATTAGAGTCTTGGAGGTAGAGCACTGATTGGGCTAGGGGCCCTCATCGGGTTACCGAACTCAGTCAAACTCCGAATGCCAATGACTTATGTCCGGGAGTCAGACGGTGAGTGCTAAGATCCATCGTCAAAAGGGAAACAGCCCAGACCATCAGCTAAGGTCCCCAAGTATACGTTAAGTGGGAAACGATGTGGAGTTGCCCAGACAACCAGGATGTTGGCTTAGAAGCAGCCACCATTTAAAGAGTGCGTAATAGCTCACTGGTCGAGTGACTCTGCGCGGAAAATGTAACGGGGCTAAACGTATCACCGAAGCTATGGCAGTCCTTATGGACTGGGTAGGGGAGCGTTCCAAGCAGCGGTGAAGCCGTACTGGAAAGAGCGGTGGAGCGCTTGGAAGTGAGAATGCCGGTGTAAGTAGCGAAAAGACAAGTGAGAATCTTGTCCACCGAAAGCCTAAGGGTTCCTGGGGAAGGCTCGTCCTCCCAGGGTTAGTCGGGACCTAAGCTGAGGCCGAAAGGCGTAGGCGATGGACAACAGGTTGATATTCCTGTACCACCTCTGTTCCGCTTGAGTGAGTGGCGTGACGCAGGAGGATAGGGTGAGCGGCCTACTGGATGGCCGTCCAAGCAGTAAGCCTGGTGTGTAGGCAAATCCGCACACCGCTAAGGGCAAGCTGTGATGGCGAGGGAAATTTTAGTACCGAAGTCCCTGATTTCACACTGCCAAGAAAAGCGTCTAGCGAGGAACAAGGTGCCCGTACCGCAAACCGACACAGGTAGGCGAGGAGAGAATCCTAAGGTGCGCGGGATAACTCTTGCTAAGGAACTCGGCAAAATGGCCCCGTAACTTCGGGAGAAGGGGCGCCCCGGTAGGGTGAGGGTCCCCACCCAACGTGAGCGTAAGCTTGCGTTGGGTGGGCTGAGCCCGAGGGGGCCGCAGTGAAAAGGCCCAAGCGACTGTTTAGCAAAAACACAGGTCTCTGCGAAGCCGCAAGGCGAAGTATAGGGGCTGACGCCTGCCCGGTGCTGGAAGGTTAAGGGGATGAGTTAGCGCAAGCGAAGCTTTGAACCGAAGCCCCAGTAAACGGCGGCCGTAACTATAACGGTCCTAAGGTAGCGAAATTCCTTGTCGGGTAAGTTCCGACCCGCACGAAAGGCGTAACGACTTGGGCGCTGTCTCGGCAAGAGACCCGGTGAAATCATAATACCTGTGAAGATGCAGGTTACCCGCGACAAGACGGAAAGACCCCATGGAGCTTTACTGTAGCCTGGTATTGGAACTTTGTGCATCATGTACAGGATAGGTGGGAAGCTGAGAAGCAGGGGCGCCAGCCTCTGTGGAGCTGTCGGTGGGATACCACCCTTGATGTACGGAGTTTCTAACTCGTCGCCCTCATCGGGCGAGAGGACCATGCCAGGTGGGCAGTTTGACTGGGGCGGTCGCCTCCTAAAAGGTAACGGAGGCGCCCAAAGGTTCCCTCAGAATGGTCGGAAATCATTCGTAGAGTGTAAAGGCAGAAGGGAGCTTGACTGCGAGACCTACAAGTCGAGCAGGGACGAAAGTCGGGCTTAGTGATCCGGTGGTTCCGCATGGAAGGGCCATCGCTCAACGGATAAAAGCTACCCTGGGGATAACAGGCTTATCTCCCCCAAGAGTCCACATCGACGGGGAGGTTTGGCACCTCGATGTCGGCTCATCGCATCCTGGGGCTGAAGTAGGTCCCAAGGGTTGGGCTGTTCGCCCATTAAAGCGGTACGCGAGCTGGGTTCAGAACGTCGTGAGACAGTTCGGTCCCTATCTGTCGCGGGCGCAGGAAGTTTGAGGAGAGCTGTCCTTAGTACGAGAGGACCGGGATGGACGCACCTCTGGTGCACCAGTTGTCACGCCAGTGGCATAGCTGGGTAGCTATGTGCGGACGGGATAAGCGCTGAAAGCATCTAAGCGTGAAGCCCCCTCCAAGATGAGACTTCCCACAGCGTTAAGCTGGTAAGACCCCTCATAGACGATGAGGTTGATAGGTTCGGTGTGGAAGCGCGGCAACGCGTGGAGCTGACGAATACTAATCGGTCGAGGACTTATCCACACATTTCTTAGCAAACATGCGTATTCAGTTTTGAAGGAATAAGAAGAAAAGCTGTATTCCCGATTACTTTTGCGAGTAATGGAGAATGCAGCTTTTTTTGTGTACCCTGGAACACAGGGACGTACCCACAAGGAAAATCGAACACAGCTTAGCCGTCACAAAAAGGGATGGCCATGCGGGAGGAAGAGTTTTTGGCTAAATACGAGCAAGAATGTTTTGTTGCCAGCGCTTCGCTGCCCTGTTTTTTACCTGGTCTTCCCTATTCGATTCATTGAAATTATTGATGAGTGGGATGGAAAAGTTTATTTTTAAATTGCGGTCTGGCTCCACTATAGTAATGAGTAACAGAATTACATACTGAAATTTCTGATGTTTGTGGACAGGAAAGGAGTTTTCATGAAACAGGCTGCTTCTGTGCGTTTCCACTATGCCTGGGTGATTGCCGCAGTGACCTTTTTCATCCTCTTGATAGGGGCTGGGATTCGCTCCGCACCTGGTGTATTCATGGTGCCTGTGGAACAAGAATTTGGGTGGAGTCGTTCTTCAATCTCCTTTGCGCTGTCTATCAATTTGCTGTTATACGGATTGGTTGGGCCGTTTGCAGCAGCGGTCATGGATCGGTTCGGGATTAGGCGGATCACGATGATTGCTTTGCTGATGTTGGCCTTAGGGGCTGCACTGACAACATGGATGCAGGCATCATGGCAACTGACTGTGTTATGGGGAGTGGTTGTCGGCCTTGGATCAGGCTGTACAGCATCGGTATTAGGGGCGATGATCGCCAATCGGTGGTTTGTACAACAGCGAGGGCTGGTCATGGGAATTTTGACGGCGAGCGGTGCTACGGGACAGCTTGTGTTTCTGCCTCTTCTCGCCAGCCTGGCTGAAACGGAAGGCTGGCGTACAGCCTCCTGGGTGATAGCTTCCGTAGCGCTCGTGATGGTGCCGATCGTGGCAGCTTTGATGCGTGATCGCCCGAGCGATAAAGGGCTCTCAGCGTACGGAGCGACAGTCACAGACCAAGAACTTGCGGCTCCTGTACAAAATCCATTCCGTGCGGCAATGAATGGGTTGTTCACTGGCCTTCGATCCTTTGACTTTTGGTTGTTGGCCGGCAGCTTTTTTATTTGCGGTTTGTCTACAAACGGTTTGATCGGGACGCATTTTATTGCGGCGTGCATGGAGCACGGGATTCCAGCAGTAACTGCTGCCAGCCTGCTCGCCCTGATTGGTGTTTTTGACATTATTGGAACGACGCTTTCCGGATGGCTGTCTGATCGCTACAATAACCGCTGGCTGCTATTCTGGTACTACGGACTGCGCGGGCTCTCCTTGATGTTTCTGCCTACGGCTTTGTCCACCTCTACATTTAGCCTTGGGTTGTTCATCGTGTTCTACGGTTTGGATTGGGTCGCGACGGTTCCTCCTACATTGAGGCTGACGACAGACATTTTTGGCAAACAGCAGGCAGGAATTTTGTTTGGCTGGATATTAACAGCCCATCAATTGGGGGCTGCGGTAGCTGCCTACGGTGGTGGCGTGGTCTATACAATACTGAACAGCTACTTCTTCATGTTCATAGCTGCAGGAGCGTTTTGCCTGCTCGCTTCCTTCATGGTTATGCGAATTGGCAGGAACGCGCTCAGTGCAAATGTTTCCCGGAATGTATAGCGGAAAAAAGGAAAGCACCCAAGGCTCATATTGCCTTGGGTGTTAGCTTTGAGTGGAGTGGGATAGCGGCAAACTGATACGGAAAATAGCACTGCACAATGGACCGTTTTCAGCTTCGATCCTGTTCATGGGAAGCATTTTGCAAAAATTGACGCTGGATTTCATGAAAGCGGTCGAGCTCTTGTGCCATGCAGTACACACTTTTTGCGACTCTTACAGCTTTGTAAGAATCGTGCAAGGCAATTCGATAGGAGAACGACTGCGCCCCTTGTACAATCAAGGTAACAACACAAACGGAGGGGGATACGCCATGAGAAAATGGATGAAGATGACCGTGCTTTTTATCGGGCTGCTGATCGACACCAAAACAATGATTCGCACCTCCGATTTGGAAATGATCGTGAAGCTGTAGCAAGGCGCCGGCGCTGACCCGGCGTCTTTTTTTCTGGGAAAGGGGAGGCATTGCACCATAAAGTGCATAATGGATGGCTCGATGGGTTGACTTTTTATACTTTACATATATTATTGTATTGAAAAGATACGCGGGTTTGATAGGGGGAGTGAATATTGATGTCAGAAAAAACGGCGTTGTGGACGAAAGATTTTGTGATCCTGGCACTCTCCAACTTTATGCTGTTCGTTGCGTTCCAGATGTTGCTTCCGACGCTTCCGGTCTATGTGACAGACATGGGCGGAGATCAGTTGGCGGTGGGGCTGGTCATTAGCCTTTTCACTGTGTCAGCCCTGCTTGTGCGTCCTTTTACCGGGAAAGCGCTGGACACCATCGGGAGGAAGCCTGTTTTGCTGATTGGATTGGCCATCTTTTTGCTGGCCGTCGCCGGATATTACTGGATGGTCAGTGTGGCGCTGGTGTTGGCGATTCGCTTTTTGCACGGGATCGGCTGGGGAATTGTCACTACCACCTACGGAACGATCGTGTCCGATATCATTCCTCGGGAAAGAAGCGGGGAAGGAATGGGGTACTTCGGGATGTTCAGCAACTTGGCGATGGCTTTCGGGCCTCTATTGGGCTTGAGGGTATCGCAAAACTGGGGATACGGTTGGCTGTTTGCCATCTCCGCAGGCTTGACTGCTCTGGCGATGATCTTGTCCAGGCTGGTAAAAATCAAGCCAATCGTTGCTGGGCAAAAGCCGAATGGCAGCGTGTTGAGTGGGCTGATTGAAAAGGCAGCGCTGTTTCCCTCTCTGCTGAATTTGCTGATCGGGATTATTTACGGAGGGATATTCAGCTTTATTACTTTGTTTGGCCTTGAGGTTGGCATCGCGAATATTGGTCTGTTTTTCCTGTTCAATGCGATTGCGCTGATGGCTGTTCGGCCTCTGGCGGGAAGGCTGTTTGATCGCAGAGGACCTGCCTGGATTTTGCTGCCGGGTGGATTTTTCCTTGGCGGCGGACTGTTGCTGTTGTCGTACAGCACGAGCGAATGGCAACTGATCTTTGCTGCGATCTTGTTTGGCGTCGGTGTTGGCGGCGTGCAGCCTTCTTTGCAGGCGTGGACGATCAAGCGGGTAGACCCGTCGAGAAGAGGGGCAGCTACCGGGACATTTTTCTCTGCGTTCGACCTTGGGATCGGCGGAGGGGCAATGATTCTGGGGGCAGTCGCCAAAATGACCAGTTTTGCGGCGATGTATCGTTATTCGTTGGTTGCACTTGGGCTGTATTTGCTTGTCTACATCGTTTATTTGGCCCGGCAAGGCAAAAAGACATCTGTGCCCGAATCGATTTCCTCCTAAAATCGTTTCGGGTTTTTCCTTTTGTGAATAGGGAAGGCGAAAACGGCAAATCATAAGTGAATGCAAAACAGGACTGGAATAAATAGGGAACGTGCTTTTGGGAAAATTCGGGGCCAAAAGCGGAGCAAAACCAAGGGGAATCGATTGATTCGACTGGAATTTTTGGACGTGTCCTCTTTCTATATGGTATAATAACGTATTGTGATAACCAGTTGGAGGTTTACCGTTTATGGCAGAAGAAACTGCTCGGTTTCCCAAAGTCGATATTAGCCAGGAAATGAGAGAATCGTTCATCAGCTACGCGATGAGCGTTATCGTCAGTCGCGCATTGCCTGATGTTCGCGATGGGTTGAAGCCTGTTCACAGGCGTATTTTGTATGCCATGCACGACATGGGACTTACTCCTGACAAAGCGTTCCGTAAATCGGCAAACGTAGTCGGGGAAGTTATGGCGAACTACCATCCGCATGGGGACTCTTCCATCTATGAAGCGATGGTACGTATGGCACAAGATTTTAATATGCGTTATATGCTCGTGGAAGGGCAAGGAAACTTCGGTTCTGTAGACGGCGACCCGGCAGCGGCCATGCGTTATACAGAGTCGCGCTTTTCCAAGCTCGCGCTGGAGCTTCTGCGCGATATTGATAAAGAAACAGTTGATTTCACGCCCAACTACGACGGGCGCAAGGAAGAGCCGGTTGTCTTGCCTTCTCGCTTCCCGAACCTGCTTTTGAACGGAGCTTCGGGGATTGCCGTCGGGATGGCGACCAATATTCCTCCGCATAACTTGACGGAAGTCATTGATGGCGTCATTGCCATGATCGACAACCCGGATATTACGATTCAAGATCTGATGAAGATCATCAAAGGGCCGGATTTCCCTACAGCCGGAGAAATTCTCGGCTTTAGCGGGATTCGTCGTGCCTACGAAACGGGCCGCGGCTCTATTATTATGCGGGCGAAAACCCAAATCGAAGAGGATAAAGGAAAACCGCGCATCATTGTGACGGAAATTCCTTACCAGGTGAATAAGGCAAGACTCGTAGAAAAAATCGCAGAGCTTGTCCGCGAAAAGAAAATCGAGGGCATTACCGATCTGCGCGACGAGTCCGACCGTAAAGGGATGCGCATCGTGATGGAGCTCCGCCGCGACGTCATTCCAAAAGTCGTGTTGAACAATCTGTTCAAGCATACGCAAATGCAGACGACGTTTGGCGTCAACATGCTGGCCTTGGTTGACGGCCGTCCGCGCGTGCTCAATCTGCGCGATATGCTGTATTACTATTTGCAGCACCAGCGCGTCATTATCCGCAGAAGAACCGAATACGATCTGAAGCAGGCAGAAGCGCGCGCTCATATTTTGGAGGGCTTGCGGATTGCGCTCGATCATATTGATGAGATTATCAGCCTCATTCGCTCTTCGCAAACAACGGAAGAAGCGCGCGAAGGACTGATGACAAACTACTCCCTAAGCTACGAGCAGGCACAAGCGATTCTCGACATGCGCCTGCAACGCCTGACCGGCTTGGAGCGGGAGAAAATCGAGAATGAGTACCAGGAGCTGCTCGCGAAAATTGCCGAGCTGCGTGCAATTCTCGCTGACGAAGCCAAAATCTACGCGATCATTCGTGAAGAGCTGGGCGAAATCAAGGAGAAGTTTGGCGATGAGCGCCGCACAGCGATTACGTTTGACGAGGATCACATTGAAGATGCTGACTTGATTCCAGAAGAGGATGTCGTCATTACTTTGACCCACGACGGCTACATCAAGCGTCTGCCTGTATCCACCTACCGTTCGCAAAAACGTGGTGGCCGGGGAGTCCAAGGATTGGGAACCAAGGATGACGACTTCGTTGAGCATCTGTACATTACCAATTCGCATGATTACATCATGTTCTTCACGAGCAAGGGCAAGGTGTACCGCCTGAAAGGCTTTGAGATTCCTGATCTCAGCCGGACGGCAAAAGGCACGCCGATCATCAACCTGATTCAGATCGAAAAGGGCGAGCGGGTCAGTGCGGTAATCCCGGTCAAAGAGTTCGACCATGAGCGCTTCCTGTTCTTTGCGACCAAGAAAGGGATTATCAAGAAGACGACGCTCGAGTCCTATGAAAACATTCGCAAAGGCGGGCTGATTGCAGTCAATCTGCGCGAAGATGACGAGCTGATCGGGGTTCGTTTGACTGACGGCCAGCAAGAGATCATCATGGGTACGCAAAAAGGGATGTCCGTTCGCTTCAGCGAAAGCGATGTGCGGACGATGGGACGCAACGCAACCGGCGTAAAAGGGATTACCCTCGACGATGACGATAATGTCATTGATATGGACGTCATCAAGCCGAACGCGGAAGTTCTGATCGTAACTGCAAACGGCTACGGAAAACGCACTCCTGTTGACGAATACCGCATCCAGTCTCGCGGCGGTAAAGGGATCAAGACCCACAATGTCACGGAACGCAGTGGTCCTGTGGTCGGCTTGAAAGTGGTTGAGCCAGAGGAAGACCTGATGATTATCACGACTTCCGGCATCATCATTCGGACAGAAATGAAGGGTATTTCTGTCATGGGTCGCTATACGCAAGGTGTGAAGCTGATTCGCCTGTCGGAAAATGAGCAGGTAGGTTCAGTAGCGAAATGCCCGCCGAACGAAGAGGACGATGAGGCCGACTCTGAGGAGCAAGAGCATGGTGAGGCTGTCGACACTGTTGGTGATGGTGACGCTCCAACCAATGTTGAACCGGACGAGCCGACTGAGGAATAAAGCAAAATATCGAGAGAAGCGCCCCGAAAAATCAAGGGGCGTTTCTTTTTTTGAGCAGAAAGTTAGAGTGATTTGTTACTTTATTCCTGCAAATGGTTTGAAATTGGAGTAAAATTGGGAAAAGAAAACTATTATGATTAACAAGTTGGATCGGGTGGTGACCAAGTTGCCCATCGTGGATGTGAAGCAACTGAACAGTGGAGCGAGATTGGCAGAGGAAGTATATTCAGCATTAGGGGGAGTTTTGTTTTCAAAAGGAACCCTTTTGTCTGAGAAAGAAATCGAATTCCTCGAAGCTTTTATGGTTAAAAAGGTACATATTGAGGAAGCCAGCGCTGGCAATACCACGGAGCAAGCAGAAGCACCAGCGGACGAGCAGGCAAAAGCTTCGGACAAGCTGATCCCTGTCAAGCCAGCGATTCAGGAGACCTTTGAAAAGGCAGTATCAACGCTGAAAAATTTGATGGTTCGGGTACAGGGCGGAAATAACATCCCGGTGATGGAAGTGCGTGAGGTGGTTACTCCGATTATTACGGAGTTCCAGCAGCAGCCGCAAGTATTGCTGTCACTGCGCCGTTTTGCACGGATGGACAGCTATACGTACGAGCATGCGATTGCAGTTGGGATCATTTCTTATATGATTGCAAAGTGGATCAAGGTTCCGGAAAAGGAATGGATGCAGGTTGCATTGGCAGGCACCTTGCTCGATATAGGAAAAACCAAGATCGACCGCAGAATTTTGCAAAAACCCGGCAAGCTCACAGAAGAAGAATTCGAAGAGATGAAAAAGCACACCGTTTATGGATACCAAATCATCAAAGCTTCCCATGGTTTGAGCGAGGGAGTCGCGCTGGCCGCCCTGCAGCATCATGAGCGGGAGGATGGCTCGGGATATCCGTTAGGGCTGCCTGGCTCAAAATTGCACCTGTACAGCAAGATTGTTGCTGTAGCGGATGTGTATCATGCGATGTGCTCGGATCGGATTTATCAAAAGGCACTTTCCCCATACGTGGTGGTAGAGCAATTGGTTCGAGACAGCTTTGGCAAGCTTGACCCGACTATTGTACGCAAATTTGTGGATGGGATTACTCAATTTACGATCGGTACGATTGTCGAGCTGAGTGACGGGACGATAGGAAAGATTGTATTTACAGATCGGAACCATCCTACCCGGCCAATGGTGGAGACCGGGGGCAAGATTGTAAACCTGGTGGATGCCAGACATTTGTCGATTATTC
>NZ_CP026363.1:400000-520000 GCF_004117055.1 Brevibacillus agri | reverse complement strand
GTCCCAAGGGTTGGGCTGTTCGCCCATTAAAGCGGTACGCGAGCTGGGTTCAGAACGTCGTGAGACAGTTCGGTCCCTATCTGTCGCGGGCGTAGGAAATTTGAAAGGAGCTGCCCTTAGTACGAGAGGACCGGGGTGGACATACCGCTGGTGCACCAGTTGTTTCGCCAGAAGCACGGCTGGGTAGCTATGTATGGAAGGGATAAGCGCTGAAAGCATCTAAGCGTGAAGCCCCCCTTAAGATGAGATTTCCCACAGCGTTAAGCTGGTAAGACCCCTCATAGACGATGAGGTTGATAGGTTCGGTGTGGAAGCGCGGCAACGCGTGGAGCTGACGAATACTAATCGGTCGAGGACTTATCCACACATTTCTTAGCAAACATGCGTATTCAGTTTTGAAGGAATAAGAAGAAAAGCTGTATTCCCGATTACTTTTGCGAGTAATGGAGAATGCAGCTTTTTTTGTGTACCTTGGAACACAAGGACGTACCCACAAGGAAAATCGAACACAGCTTAGCCGTCACAAAAGGGAAGGCCATGCGGGAGCGAAGAGTTTTTTTGCTGGATCTGTCTCATAATAACAGTGGGATAGCTAGACATATGGTGCTCCAAAAAAAGCTCCACAAGATAGCGTTCAGCAAGGCCGTGGGATAAGACCAGCTCTCCCCACCACTCTGTTTCATATCTGCAAAGCATGCTCAGCAAATACAGCAGCAAGAAGTGGCTTGCCCACTCGGGAAGAGGAAGCGAATCCGACGAGCCGTTCCAAAAGAAAAGCCGGTGCTCTTGCCAGCGAAATAAAGGGTGTTGATCTAGTGCGGACAGAGCAGTTTCAGGAAGAAGTATTCGCTTTGCATTCCCTTCTCGCCAGCTTAATTGTAAACGCGAGCTATCTGGCGCGACCCTGTTGATGTATTGAACGAAGGTTTCCGCTGAGTATGCCAACGGCCCGTCCATTTTTTCCGGAAAAGCAATCTCGGCCCACGATTGGGTGTCAGAGGAAGCTTGATCGGCTGTATGAGTTTTGCTCCAGTGTACTTGCAGCCAATGCTGCGGCTTTTCGGACAGAGCGGCGTAGACATCGCTGATTGCCGGTATGGAAGCAAACAAATCGTGCATCGAATAGCGATCCTGCATAGGGGAAAGATGAAAAAGCTGGACCAATAGAGCAAAAAAGCCTTCTTTTTGCGGCCGGACCTCATCCTCTAGCAGCAAGTAGGTGTTTCGCTTCAGCTTCCGCGTGGTGACCCCGTGCTGGAGCACCCGGCTGTTTTGCGGATAGGACGGATCGCGCGTAAGAAGCATTCCCTTCAGCAGATGGGAGCATCCATAGAAGAGCAGCAACGGCTGGATCGACAAGTCCGCAGTAGCTGCTGTCGTATAAAACTGCCTCGCTTGCTTCCATAAAAAAAGAAAACGGGAACTTTGCTGAAAAGCCAGGCGCTCAGCATGCTCCAAGCCCATGCTGTCGTAGCAGGACGTCAAATATTTACGGGCAGTAGGCTCCGTCTCGAAAAAACGGAACATTTTCCAGGCAGAATTCATCGTAACCACCTTTCAATAACTTTCGTGATCTGGTTGCTTTTGCTAGTAATTTTTTTGATTTATCTGTCTAATAAACTCCATAACCGAACATTTTACTCATTCCTTGACAGTAAATTATGCCGTTTGTTAAACTGTCTTAAAAATATTTGCCGAGAGGGGCTTTCTACCGTGCGGGAAGATAAATTTGTCAAAGAAGGGCTAACATTTGATGACGTGCTGCTCATTCCAGCAAAATCAGAAGTTTTGCCAAGGGATGTGGACGTTCGCGTAAAACTGAGCGAGACTGTCCGCCTGAATATCCCTCTGATTAGTGCCGGAATGGACACGGTAACGGAATCAGCCATGGCGATTGCTATGGCCCGTCAAGGTGGGATTGGTATCATCCACAAAAACATGACGATCGAGCAGCAGGCGAGTGAAGTAGACCGCGTGAAGCGCTCGGAAAGTGGCGTCATTACCAACCCGTTTTCTTTGACCCAGGATCACACCGTGGCAGAAGCGGATGCGCTGATGGGCAAATACCGCATTTCCGGCGTGCCGATTGTCGATGAAGAAAAGCATCTCATTGGGATTTTGACCAACCGCGACTTGCGTTTTGTGCATGACTACTCGACACCGATCAAGGAAGTCATGACAAAAGACAATCTGGTTACAGCATCAGTAGGAACAACACTCCAGCAAGCCGAAGCGATCCTCCAAAAGCATAAAATCGAAAAGCTGCCGCTGGTCGATGAAAATAACATTTTGCGTGGACTCATTACTATTAAAGACATTGAAAAGGCGATCCAATACCCGCAAGCAGCCAAGGACCCGCAAGGACGCTTGCTGTGTGGTGCGGCAGTAGGTGTTTCCGCAGATACGTTTGAACGTGCAGCAGCGCTCGTACATGCAGGCGTGGATGTACTTGTCATCGACACAGCGCATGGACATTCCAAAGGCGTCATCGATACCGTAAAAGCGATTCGCAAAGAATATCCAAACCTGACCATCGTGGCAGGAAACGTTGCGACTGGACAAGCTACCCGTGACCTGATCGAAGCAGGGGCATCCGTTGTCAAAGTCGGGATCGGTCCAGGCTCCATTTGTACAACGCGCGTCGTAGCCGGTATCGGTGTTCCGCAAATCACTGCCATTTACGATTGCGCCCGAGTAGCGCGCGAGTACAATATTCCAATTATTGCCGACGGCGGCATTAAATACTCCGGCGATTTGCCAAAAGCAATCGGGGCAGGCGCTTCGGCGATTATGATCGGCAGCCTGTTTGCCGGAACAGAGGAAAGCCCGGGCGAGTTCGAGATTTTCCAAGGCCGCCGCTTCAAGGTGTACCGCGGAATGGGCTCGATTGGCGCGATGAAAGCGGGCAGCAAGGACCGTTATTTCCAGGAGAACGAGCAAAAGCTTGTTCCAGAAGGAATCGAGGGCCGCGTTCCTTACAAGGGGCCATTGGCAGACGTGACCTACCAGTTGATTGGCGGGCTGCGCGCAGGTATGGGCTACTGCGGAGCGAAAACGATTGAAGACTTGATTCAAAACTCGCAGTTTATCCGTATCACAGGTGCGGGCTTGCGCGAAAGCCATCCGCACGACGTGCAAATTACGAAGGAATCGCCAAACTACTCGATTTCATAGGTTAAAAGGAACTACCCCCCTTTCTGGAGAGAAAGGGGGGTTTAGTTTAAAAGGCAACTAGTGGCAAGCAAAATTCATACAAGCCACGGTGAACGTACACTATCTTCTATAAACAGCAATTTCACCCTCGGAGGAAATATTTCCTATTATTTTCAGGCGATAGTTTCCTGGATCCACGGAAACCGGGTCTGTATAATCAGTGTTACCTTTTGGAGCAGCTAATTTGCCTAATTTAATTGTTTTTTCTACTTTGCCATTTTCGCTTAATTTTTCGATGTAAACCGTTATGTCACAATTACTTTTTGAAGCAGATAATCCAGCGTTAGCTTTTCCAAAGAGTTGGAAGGTGTCGCGACCAATATATGTGCCTCCCTGTGTTACACTAAAAGCTCTCCAGTCAAGCTCAATGCTCATCGTACCAATGTCCTTTTTAATTTGTTGTTCCACAAGGGAAGCGTTATCACTTTTTTCAACTGTTGCATGAGCAGAGACTGGATTGATAACAGCCAAACCAAGAACGAGTGAAGCAAAACTAAATAGCACTTTCTTCATGAGATAAGCCTCCTTGATTCATTCAATATATTACCAATTTTACCATAAAATATTTTAGTTTCAATTATATATTATATATCCAATCAATTACCTATTAATGAGCCTATTTGGACTTCAATGCGATCGTAATGGTATGTTAAACTTACACTTGGTGCGCAATTACCTTATGAACTAATGACAGAAACTGGAGAGTGAGAAGAAACTATGAAGCGAACTACTTGGAAAAAACGACTGACAGGTTTTATCCTTTCTGTCGCAATGTTTGCAACCGGAATGGGAGGAGCAGCGACGAAGGTGGAAGCAGCACCTGCAACTGATCTACAACTGGCAGCCAAATCTGCCATTCTGTTAGAGGCATCGACAGGAAAAATACTATACAGCATGAATCCAGATGCCCCTCTGCCTCCTGCTAGCATGAGCAAGATGATGGCAGAATACCTTGTACTAGAAGCGGTTAAGGAGAAAAAAATCAGTTGGGATGAGAAGGTACCTGTTAGTGAATATGCCTTCTATGTGGCAAGAATCTCGGATACCTCTGGAGTGTACCTGAATCTAGGGGAGTCCTTCACGGTTAGGGAGCTGTACAATGCCATGGCTGTCGTTTCTGCCAACGACGCAACTGTACTGCTTGCTGAAAAGATAGCGGGCAATGAAGCGAATTTCGTGCAGATGATGAACAAAAAAGCTGCCGAGTTTGGTATGAAAAACACCTCTTTCGTCACATCCAGTGGCTTGCCAGCGAATGAACTGGGGCCGTACTCCATCAAGACCGATCAAGTGGAAAATCTAATGTCCGCTCGTGATTCGGCCATCCTCGCCAGAAACCTGATTCGTGATTTCCCGGAAGCGTTGGAAGTATCGAAGATCCCGCGTTTTACCTTCCGTCCCGGTTCTAAAAATGAATTGAAAATGGCGAACAACAACTGGATGTTGCCTGACCTCCCCAATTACTATCCGGGTGTAGACGGATTAAAAACAGGTTATACACAAGCAGCAGGTAATTGCTTTACTGGTACTGCAGTTCGTGATAACATGCGCTTGATTTCTGTTGTAATGGGAACAGACAGCAAAACAAAACGCTTCGTGGAAACAAAAAAGCTTTATGACTATGGATTCAGCAATTTCAAATTAACGAAGCAATTGGACAAAAATGTTTCTGTAAAAGGTTTTGAAACTGCACCTGTAACGAACGGAGTAGAACTCAACGTACCCGCAGTAACTGCCACCGAAGTAAACATGCTGACCAAAATCGGAGCAGAGACAAAATTCACGCCAACCGTTACGTATCAAGAGCTGACCGCACCAATCAAGCAAGGCCAGGTGGTCGGTAAGCTCGTACTGAAAGAAGAAGGAGCGAAAGACGCCGACTACCTGCAGCCGGAAGACGCGGCAAAAGCAGGCGCAGATATAGTAGCCAGCCAGGAAGTCGAAGAGGCGAGCTGGATTCGTTTGTTCTTCCGCAGCATCATTCAATTTTTCAGCAATTTGTTCAGTAGCGGAACAGGAAATTAAATAATGGTTGTTTTCCCCCTCATCTATCGTTTACAATGACGATAACAAGGAACCATAACAGAGCATAACAGTTACGGTTCTGACTTCATGATGTAGGGGGAATTTTCACATGGTACAAGTAGGAACGTCCCGCGTAAAAAAAGGTATGGCTGAGATGCAAAAAGGCGGCGTCATCATGGACGTCGTAAACGCTGAGCAGGCAAAAATTGCTGAAGCTGCCGGTGCCGTAGCTGTCATGGCATTGGAACGCGTACCTTCTGACATTCGTGCAGCCGGTGGAGTAGCTCGTATGGCTGATCTCAGCATTGTGGAGGAAGTACTGAACGCTGTTTCGATCCCTGTTATGGCAAAAGCTCGTATCGGACACTTTGTCGAAGCGCGCGTACTGGAATCGATGGGTGTCGACTATCTGGACGAGAGCGAAGTTTTGACCCCGGCAGATGATTTGTACCACATCAATAAAAAAGAATTTACCGTGCCGTTCGTATGTGGCGCGCGTGATCTGGGCGAAGCGCTTCGCCGTATCGGTGAAGGGGCGTCCATGATTCGTACCAAAGGCGAGCCAGGAACCGGAAACATCGTAGAAGCCGTTCGCCACATGCGCACGATGATGGCTCAAATCCGCAAAGTGCAAGCGATGTCTTACGATGAGCTGATGGCAGAAGCGAAAAATCTGGGTGCCCCATACGAGCTGCTGGAACAAGTACACAAAACCGGCAAGCTGCCTGTAGTGAACTTCGCGGCTGGTGGCGTAGCGACTCCGGCAGACGCGGCGCTGATGATGCAGCTCGGTTCTGACGGCGTGTTTGTCGGCTCGGGGATTTTCAAATCGGAAAACCCGGAGAAATTCGCCCGCGCGATCGTTGAAGCGACTACGCACTACACAGACTACGAACTGATCGCTCGCGTATCCAAAGGTCTGGGAAGCGCCATGACGGGAATCGAGATTTCCAAAATTCGCGAAGCAGACCGCATGCAAGAGCGCGGCTGGTAAGGTGAGCAGAATGAAAATCGGTGTACTCGCTTTGCAAGGGGCTGTAGCAGAACACTTGCGCATGCTGGAAGAAGCAGGGGCGACAGCCGTTCCCGTAAAAAAGGTGGAAGAACTGGACGAGCTGGACGGATTGGTTCTCCCAGGCGGAGAAAGCACGACGATCAGCAAGCTGATGCACAAGTACGGATTCATGGAGGCGCTCCAAGAGTTCGGAAAAGCAGGAAAGCCGATCTTCGGCACTTGCGCAGGCGCGATTCTTTTGGCCAAACAGATCGAGGGGCAAGATGATTGCCATCTCGGGCTGATGGCTATCAAGGTGGAGCGCAACGCGTTTGGCCGCCAAAAGGAGAGCTTCGAGGTGACAATGCCTGTGGCTGGTGTGGGTGCAGATTACCCGGCAGTGTTCATCCGGGCGCCATATATTATGGAAGTCGGAGAAAACGCAGAAGTGCTGGCCAAGTACGAAGAAAAGATCGTGGTAGCACGAGAAGGCCACTATCTGGCGGCCGCCTTTCACCCGGAATTGACGGAAGATGCAAGACTGCACAAATACTTCCTCGACATGGTGAAAGAATACAGAAGCTAATAAAAGCCAAGCTTGCATGAAAAGATCGGCATTGACAAAATGCCGGTCTTTTCTTTTTGGTACAAGATGATGGCGGAGCGCCCTTTACATACGTATAGAACCTGTAGTACAGTTAACAATAGAAGTATGTATGAATGAGAATGCGATGATGAGAACAAGTACTTCACATCAACCTGGTGTAGAGAGTCGGTGGTAGGTGCGAACCGATCCGGTATGTGAGGGAATCCATCTCGGAGTGGCAAAGGAATGAACTTTGCCCGGAACCGTCCCGTTATGACGGATGGAGTGGATAGATGCGCCAGGGTTGGGCATGTATCAACGAGGGTGGCAACGCGGGTACACAACACTCGTCCCTTATTAGGGGACGGGTGTTTTTTGCATTTTTATTATGGATTCGGAGGGATTCGAACATGTTGGACGTAAAAGTACTGCGGCAAGATTTGGAGGAAGTAAAACGCCGTTTGGCGCATCGCAATGAAGATATTTCCGCTCTGGATCAATTTGCAGAGGTCGATGAAAAACGCCGTCAAGTGATTCAGGAAGCAGAGGCGCTGAAAAATAAACGGAATACCGTGTCTGAGCAAGTAGCAGTCATGAAGCGGAACAAAGAGAATGCCGACCACCTGATCGCGGAAATGAAAGAAGTAAACGAACGCATCAAGAAGCTGGACGAAGAGCTGCGCAAGCTGGATGAGCAGTTGGAATTCATTTTGCTGAGCCTGCCAAACCTGCCGCACGAAAGCACGCCGATTGGGACTTCTGAAGACGACAACGTGGTGGCATGGACGTGGGGCGAGCCGCGCAGCTTTGGCTTCGAGACCAAACCGCATTGGGAGCTGGCCAGCCAGGCAGGGATTCTCGATTTTGAGACGGCTGCAAAAGTAACCGGAAGCCGCTTTGTCTTTTACAAAGGACTGGGAGCTCGCCTGGAGCGCGCATTGATGAACTTCATGATGGACCTGCATGCCACCGAGCACGGATACGAGGAAGTCATCCCGCCATACATCGTAAACCGCGCAAGCATGACCGGAACCGGACAGTTGCCGAAGTTTGAGGAAGATGCTTTCAAGCTGGAGGGACCAGACTACTTCCTGATTCCTACCGCAGAGGTGCCTGTCACCAACATGCACCGGGATGAAATTATGGATGGAGCAGATTTGCCGCGATACTATGCTGCTTTCAGCGCTTGTTTCCGTTCGGAAGCGGGATCGGCTGGTCGCGATACACGCGGGCTGATTCGCCAGCACCAATTCAACAAAGTGGAGTTGGTGAAATTCGTCAAACCGGAAGATTCGTATGATGAGCTGGATAAGCTGGTGAAAAACGCAGAGAAGGTACTGCAACTGCTTGGACTTCCGTACCGTGTCATGAGCATGTGCACGGGCGACCTCGGATTTACGGCAGCGAAGAAATTCGATCTGGAGGTATGGATTCCAAGCTCGAATACGTACCGCGAAATCTCGTCTTGCTCGAACTTCGAAGACTTCCAGGCTCGCCGCGCCAATATTCGTTTCCGCCGCGACACCAAATCGAAGCCGGAATTCGTGCATACACTGAACGGCTCGGGCCTCGCCATCGGCCGTACAGTAGCGGCGATTTTGGAAAACTACCAGGAAGCGGACGGAAGCATCACCATTCCGGAAGTGCTGCGTCCGTACATGGGCGGAGTAGCAAAAATCGAGCCGAAATAAGCGGGGGGAAGAACCCCATAAATAAGCACAGCAGCCTTTGATCTTTGTTTGGATCAGAGGCTGCTTTCTTTTTGGGCGGCGAAAAGGCGAGAGAGCAGGGGGAAAAGGCAGCTTGGAAAATGTGTTCTAATACAGTTATAATTTTTAGAAAATTGTGTTGCACTGTACTAATCCCTGTTATATAATAAAAACAAATCAAAAGAACATTGTTTTAATACAGATATGGAGGGAATGGGAAATGGACTGCTATCGGTGTGAAGGAAACGGCGAACAGAATTGCCCACGATGCGGAGGCGTTGGTCATGATGACAACGGAGCGGCTTGCCATCATTGCTTGGGGGACGGACATGTGAGCTGCAGTCATTGCAGTGGCAGCGGATATCAGGATTAAGCCATTTTTTTGAATCTTCTGTACTATAATAATTGGACAAAATTCGATCTGTACCATAATAATTCAGATGTTATCAAGGGAAGGTGAACAGGTTTGACTACGATTCCAACCAATCCATATCCGCTGGAAATTCAGATTACCGGCGAGATGCGCTCCGGCTTCGAGGATATTCTCACACCGGAAGCGATCCAGTTCGTCATCAAGCTGGAGCAAAAATTCGGCGACAGAAGGCAGCAATTGCTTGCCGCTCGCGAGGAACGCCAATTGAAAATAGATGCGGGGCAACTGCCCGACTTTTTGCCGGAAACAGCCGAGATTCGCAACGGAGATTGGACGGTAGCTCCGCTTCCGCATGATCTGCTGGATCGCCGAGTGGAGATTACCGGGCCGTCCGGCGACCGCAAAATGGTTATCAACGCACTCAATTCGGGCGCACGTCTCTTCATGGCAGACTTTGAGGACGCAAACTCGCCTACTTGGGAAAATACGATTCAAGGCCAGATCAACATGAAGGACGCTGTCCGCCGCAACATCTCATACACCAGCCCGGAAGGAAAGCAATACACCCTCAATGAGAAGACAGCGGTATTGATCGTACGGCCGCGTGGCTGGCACCTCGACGAAAAACACATCCTTCTCGATCAAAAGCCGATTTCCGGCAGCCTGCTCGACTTTGGCCTCTACTTTTACCACAACGTCGATGCCTTGATCGCGAACAAGACAGCCCCGTACTTCTACTTGCCGAAGCTGGAAAGCCACCTGGAAGCGCGCCTCTGGAACGATGTATTTGTGTTCGCTCAGGAGGAGCTGAATATTCCGCGCGGGACGATTCGGGCGACGGTTCTGATCGAAACGATTCTCGCTGCCTTTGAGATGGATGAGATTTTGTATGAGCTGCGGGAGCATAGTGCAGGCCTGAATTGCGGGCGTTGGGATTACATTTTCAGCTACATTAAAAAGCTGCGGAATCAGCCGGATGTCATCACCCCTGACCGGGCGCAAGTGACGATGACGGTTCCGTTTATGAGGGCCTACACCACTTTGGCGGTGAAAACGTGCCATAAACGCCAGGCTCCTTGCATCGGCGGGATGGCGGCCCAGATTCCGGTGAAAAACGACCCGGTCAAAAATGAAGAAGCGCTCGCCAAAGTACGCGCTGACAAGGAGCGGGAAGCTTACGACGGGCACGACGGCACGTGGGTAGCCCATCCCGCACTGGTGCCTGTGGCGATGGAAGTTTTCAACCGTTTGATGAGAGAGCCGAACCAAATCTGGTATAAACGCGAGGATGTGCAGGTGTCGGCAAGCGACCTGCTGGCTGTACCAGAGGGCGTCATCACAGAAGAAGGCGTGCGCACCAACATCAGCGTAGGCTTGCAGTACATCGAAGCGTGGCTGCGCGGGTATGGCGCAGTGCCGATCCACAATCTGATGGAGGATGCGGCGACCGCGGAAATTTCCCGGGCTCAGGTGTGGCACTGGATTCGCCATCGACAAGGGGTGCTCCAGGATGGCCGAAAGATCACCGAGGGTCTGGTCAAGCAATGGCTGAGCGAGGAATTGCAGGCATTGAAACAAGCGATTGGCCAGGAGCGTTATGAAAACAGCAAATTTCAGGTTGCCGGCGAGCTGTTCCTGAAGCTGGTGACAGAAGACGACTTCGAAGATTTTCTGACTGTACCGGGCTATCGCTATCTTTAATAACAATCATAAAAAAACGAGTGGGGGAAAAAGAAAATGAGCAAACAAACAAAGCAGGAAGCGATTCAACAGATTGAACAAAGCTGGCAAACCGAGCGTTTCCAGGGAATTACCCGGACGTATTCGGCTGAGGACGTTTACCGCCTGCGCGGGTCTGTGCAAATCGAGCATACGTTGGCTCGGTTGGGTGCGGAGCGACTGTGGAACCTGCTGCATACCGAGCATCACATCAAAGCGTTGGGGGCTTTGACCGGGAATCAGGCCATCCAGCAAGTAAAAGCGGGACTGAAGGCGATTTACTTGAGCGGCTGGCAAGTGGCGGCAGACGCGAACCTCTCCGGTCAAATGTATCCCGATCAAAGCCTCTACCCGGCAAACAGCGTTCCTCATGTCGTAAAAAGAATCAACCAGGCTCTGCAGCGTGCAGACCAGATCGACCAATCCGAAGGCGGTACAGATACGTACTGGTTTGCTCCGATTGTCGCTGACGCGGAAGCGGGCTTCGGCGGGCCACTGAACGTGTTTGAGCTGATGAAAAGCATGATCGAAGCGGGAGCTGCCGGCGTGCATTTTGAAGACCAGCTCGCTTCCGAGAAAAAATGCGGCCACATGGGCGGGAAAGTGCTGATCCCGACGCAGGCTGCTGTCCGCAACCTGATTTCCGCTCGCTTGGCTGCTGACGTCATGGGCGTTCCGACCATCATCGTAGCGCGTACAGACGCAAACGGCGCTTTCCTGATTACGAGCGACGTCGATCCGCAAGACCAGCCGTTCCTCACCGGCGAGCGCACTCCAGAAGGCTTTTTCCGCCTCCGCGGGGGGCTGGACGCGGCGATTGCCCGCGGACTCGCTTACGCTCCGTATGCAGACCTGATCTGGTGCGAAACTTCCGAGCCAAACCTGGAGGAAGCACGCCGCTTTGCAGAAGCGATCCATGCCCAATATCCAGGCAAGCTGCTTGCCTACAACTGCTCCCCGTCCTTCAACTGGAAGAAAAAGCTCGACGAGGAATCGATCGCTCGCTTCCAGGAGGAGCTGGGAGAGATGGGCTACAAGTTCCAGTTCGTAACGCTCGCAGGCTTCCACGCCCTGAACTACGGCATGTTCGAGCTGGCGCGCGGCTACCGCGATCGCGGAATGGCTGCTTACTCCGAATTGCAGCAGGCCGAATTTGCTAGCGAGGTTCACGGCTATACCGCGACTCGCCATCAGCGTGAAGTTGGCACTGGCTATTTCGATGAAGTAGCGCAAGTGATCGCTGGCGGAACTTCTTCGACCACAGCTTTGACCGGGTCGACAGAAGAAGAGCAGTTCGCTCACAACTAAACAGAAGAAGCACGATAAACGGACTAGGGGTGCGACTACCCCTAGTTCTTCTTCGTTTTTCAACAAGAGTGAAAACGATCATCGCTTTTTTTCGGACGCGACGCGGTTCTCTGGCAGCAGAGGGCCGCTTTTCTTTTTTCACAGAGTCTTAATCGCTTCTTTACAACCCATTTATATCAGTTTCATTTTGGTTGTTTACGATGATAGACGAAAAAACAAAACGATCAAACACAAATAAAAACGAAAAGGGGCCTTAAAAGATGAGAGGGAACCAGTTGGGCTGGAAACGAACCGTTGCTGTCGTAACATCCGTTTTACTGCTTGCCGGATGTGCCACCGAGACGAAATCAGACGCTACTCTGGATACGTCGCAATTGACCCTGGAGCAAATCGTGGAAAAAGCGAAGCAGGAGGGCGAAGTCAACTCTGTAGGGATGCCGGACACGTGGGCAAACTGGGGAGAGACATGGGGCAATCTCCAGAAGGAATACGGCTTGAAGCATACGGACACCGACATGTCGAGCGCAGAGGAATTGGCCAAGTTTGAAGCAGAAAAAGAAGACGCCACAGCAGATATCGGCGACGTGGGCATCGCATTTGGACCGTTAGCCAAACAAAAAGGGCTGACGCTGCCTTACAAAACCTCCTACTGGAACGACATTCCCGACTGGGCAAAGGACGATGAAGGGCACTGGGTGCTCGGCTATACTGGAACGCTCGCTTTTCTCACCGACAAGACCAAAGTGCAAAATCCTCCCAAGTCGTGGGCTGATCTGAAAAGCGGAAGCTACAAGATCGCGATTGGCGACGTCATGAAAGCGAATCAGGCGCAGTTTGCCGTTCTGGCCGCCGCTTATGCCCACGGGGGAGACGAGAAAAATATTCAGCCCGGCGTTGACTTTTTTGCTGACCTAGCGAAAAACAAGCGACTCAGCACGAGCGACCCGAGCCTTGCCAATCTGGAGAAGGGCGAAATCGAAGTTGCCATCGTGTGGGACTTCAACGCGCTCGGCTACCGTGACAAAATCGACAAAAACCGCTTTGACGTCATCATCCCGGAAGAAGCATCGGTCAGCAGCGGGTACGCTACGCTTATCAACAAGTACGCCAAGCATCCGCACGCCGCGATGCTGGCACGTGAATACATCCTCTCCGATGCCGGACAGTCCAATCTGGCTCGCGGCTATGCCAGACCCATTCGCGCGAATGCCAAGCTTGACGAGTCTGCCAAGGCCAAGCTGCTCCCGGAAGAAATGTACAAAAATGCGCGTCCGGTTGGCGATTTGAATGCATGGGAAGAGACAGCGAAAAAATTGCCGCAGCTATGGCAAGAGCAGGTGTTGATCCATGTCCGCTAACAAGCTCGCCATGATTGTGCTCGACGGATTGAGATTCGACACGGCTGTCTCGCACATGGGGTACATGCATCATCTGGTCGAGTACGGCTTCGCTGCCCGCTTCCAGGTGCGCTCGGAATTGCCCAGTCTCTCCCGGCCTTTGTACGAGGTTCTTTTGACGGGAACCCCTGCGTGGAAAAACGGGATTTCCAGCAATCAGGCGGTGCGGCTTTCGCATCAGGAGAGTCTGTTCCACCTGACGCGCAAAAACGGGATGTCCAACGCTGCTGCCGCTTATTGCTGGGTGAGCGAGCTGTACAACAAGGCTCCGTTCAGCCCGTTTCACGACCGCATCCAGTTGAACACGGACAAGCCGATACAACACGGGATGTTTTACTGGGAAGATCACTATCCGGATACTCACCTGTTTGCCGACGCCAACTTTTTGTTGCATGGATTCAATCCGGATTTTCTTTACGTCCACTCCATGAACATTGACGATGACGGCCACAAGCATACGGCGGATTCCGCGCGCTATCGCAACCGCGTTCTGGCGGCAGATTCGATCCTGGCAAACGTGCTTCCCGCGTGGATCGACGCGGGCTATCAAATAATCGTAACAGCCGATCACGGAATGACAGCGGACGGAAATCACGGCGGTACGTCTAGCGCTGACCGGGACGTTCCCCTGTTTGTCATCAGCAACCGGGTATCTCCGGGGATACGCGAGGTGGCGATCCCGCAATTGCAGGTGGCTCCGTTTGCCTGCCAACTGCTCGGCATCTCCCCCTCGGAAGCGATGCAGCCATTGACGGTATCCGGGCAGAGCAAGACGTCTCCCTGAGGGGGCGTCTTTTCCGCTCAGAAAGGAGCTTTTGCGATGAAACGATTTGTCAGCATGCTTTTGGTCACGACGATTCCGTTTTTTGCGATGATCGCGCTGTTTCTGCTCGTCCCGTTGCTTTCCATGATCGGTGGGAGCTTTCAGGCCGAAGGGGACGGCGGTTTTACATTCAGTCACTATCGCGAGATTTTTGCCAATCCGTACTACTTGCAGGCATTTGAAAACAGCGTGCTCATCTCGCTCTTGTCTTCGCTCATCGGAATCGTCGCTGCTGTTTTCGCTACCTATGCGATTACCCGCTTCCCGCAGTCTCTGCAACAGCGAGTGCTCGTCATTACGAACCTGACCTCCAATTTTGCAGGTATCCCGCTCGCTTTTGCCTTCATTGTCCTGTTGGGCAACAGTGGCCTGTTTGTTTTGCTCGCGAAGCAACTGGGGATTGATTTCGGACAATCGTTTACGCTTTATTCGTGGAGCGGGTTGACGCTTGTTTATATTTACTTTCAACTGCCTTTGGCAGTGATGCTGCTGTATCCTCTGTACCACGCCATTCAGAAGCAGTGGATGGAAGCGGCCGAGCTGCTTGGGGCAAGCCCCTGGAATTTTTGGCTGCGGATCGGTTTCCCGGTACTGCTGCCAGGCATCGTCGGCACATTCAGCATTTTGTTTGCCAACGCGATGGGGGCCTATGCTTCGGCTTACGCGCTCACCGGGAGCAACTACAATCTCGTGCCGATTCGGATTGGCGCGCTCGTCTCCGGCGACATTTTTGCCAGACCCGAGCTTGGTAGCGCGCTTGCTGTCCTGCTCGGCCTGACGCTTGCCGCAGCCCTGCTCGTGAACGAGTGGCTGACGCGGAAGATACGGAGGGATTTGTCTTGAAGCGGATTGGTTTGCCGTCCTTGTCGTTTGCGTTGGTCATGCTGTATTTGTTTTTGCCTGTAGCGGCTACCGTGCTGTATTCGCTGGCAACCGAGTGGAACAGCACGGTTTTGCCGGAAGGGCTTACGGGAAAATGGTTCGCGGAGCTGTATGGCGACCCGCGGTTTTTGCAGGCATTCGGACGCTCCTTTTTGCTTAGCTCCCTGACGACTGTCGCTGCCGTCGTCATTATCGTTCCGGCTGTTTTTTCAATCGTCGTCTACGCTCCCCGGCTGGAGAGGCTCGTTCAGCTTTTTGTCATGCTCACCTACGCCGTTCCGGGTGTCATTATGGCGGTCGGCCTGATTCGCACTTATTCAGGCAGCGGGATTCCGATGATTTTCATCACGGCCGGAGCGTATCTGGTCGGTCTGCTGCCGTATCTGTATCAAGGAACGCGGAACAGCCTGCTTGCTCTGCAAGCCCGTTCGTTGATGGAGGCGGCCGAGCTGCTGGGCGCGAGCCGCTGGCAGGCGTTCGTGCGGATTATCGTTCCGAATATCATGTCCGGGATTCTCGTGTCTGCGCTCTTGTCGTTCTCTATTTTGTTCGGGGAATTTGTCCTGATTAACATTTTGGTGGGCGGCAGATTCGAAACCTTGCAGTTGTATTTGTACGCCAAGCTATCGACAAGCGGGCATATCGCCAGCGCGATTACCGTCACTTATTTTGCCCTGATGGCTGTCATCACCGGGCTGATTGTAAAATTCACGCGCCGAAGTTTCGCACGCAAGGAGGTTTCTTGATGAGTTACGTCCAAATCGAACATCTGTCCAAAACCTTTCACGGCCAAAACGTGCTGAAGCAGCTCGAGCTTGCCATTGAAAAAGGCGAGCTGGTTACCTTGCTTGGCCCCAGCGGGTGCGGCAAAAGTACGTTGCTCCGCATCCTCAGCGGTCTGACTGCCCCTGATACGGGCACGATCTACATTGACGGCAAAGACGTGACAGACGTGTCGCCCAAAAACAGGGAGATCGGCATGGTGTTCCAATCGTATGCGCTTTTTCCCAATCTGACGGTCAGTCAAAACATTGCCTTTGGCCTGGAAATGAACAAAATCCCGAAGGCGGACATTCGGCAGCGCGTGCAGGAAATGATCGAACTGGTGGGGCTTACGGGAAAAGAGCAAAACTATCCGCGTGAATTGTCTGGCGGTCAGCAGCAGCGCGTGGCACTCGCCCGTTCTCTGGTCACGCGGCCCAAGGTGCTTCTGCTGGACGAGCCGCTCAGTGCGCTGGATGCGCAGATTCGCAAAAATTTGCAAAAGCAACTGCGCACGATTCAACGCGAGCTGAACATGACGACGGTGCTGGTGACGCACGATCAGGAAGAGGCCATGGCTGTCAGTGACCGCATCTACATCATGAATGGCGGACGAATCGTTCAGCACGGCAGTCCGCATGAGATATACACCCAGCCACGCTCGGAATTTGTCGCCCGTTTTATCGGGAATTACAACGTACTGACCGCCGAGCAGTTGAACCGAATCGCGCCTGATCTGGCCGCTCCGGCAGCCGAACGCTTCGCCATCCGTCCGGAGACGTTTCGCGAACAGCGGATGGCTGCGGAGGACATCCGCTTGACCGGAAATATTGCCCATGTAACCATGCTCGGCAACGTTACCCGTTACGAGCTGAACATTGGCGAAGTTCCCGTGCTGGTGGACTCCCTGCACCTGTCCTATGAGCCGGAGCAGGCAGGCGCAACCAAAACATTGTACTTATGTCCCAAGGATGTGATTCCGCTTTATGACACTATTGCCTGAAGAACGACAGCAAGTGATTTTGGACGAACTGAACCGCCACGGTAAAATTCAGGTGATGAATCTGGCCAAAAGCCTGGCAGTGACGCCGGAGACTATTCGGCGCGATCTGGACCAACTGGAACAGCAGCGCATGCTAAAGCGAGTGTACGGAGGAGCCATCCCTTATCATTTGGCGAATCGGGAGCCGCACTTTGAAAAGAAACAGGCGATTCAACAGGCGGCGAAAACGAAAATCGGGCAAATCGCGGCTGAGCTTTTATCTGACGGAGACACGATCGCGCTCGACGTCGGGACGACGACACTGGAGCTGGCGCGTGCGATCAAGGGTCTAAACCAGTTGACGATTGTCACCAATTCGCTGCCTGCTGCTTCTTTGTTAAACGAGCTGTTGGAAGCGAACCAATTCAACGGGCAGGTAATTATGCTGGGCGGCCTGACCCATCCCGCGCAACAATCCGTCGCCGGGGCGTTTACGTGCGAGCTGCTCTCGCGCTTTCATTTTGACAAAGCGTTTATTTCCTGCGGAGGAATGACGGCTGACGGCTTTACCGACTACGACATGGAAGAAACGTTGTGCTCCACCATGATGGTGCAACGCGCCGAGCAAGTCTACGTATTGGGGGACGCCTCCAAGATCGGCCAAACGCAATTTTTCCGCATTTGCGGCTGGGCGGATGTCAGCGCGGTCGTCTGTGACCAGCCGATGCCGGATGAATGGCTCTCGTCGGGCATGCAAACCACATGGATAAGCGAACATCCGCGAAGGAGAGACTTCCCATGCTGATCGACTACCATCTTCATCTGGAAGAAGGGCCTTATTCGTTGCGTTGGCTCGAGCGTACCAATGCGGCTCTCGACTACTTTTACCCGTTGACTGAACCTCGACATACCCGCGCCTGGCTGCAGGACAGTCTGGCGCGATTAAATAACCGTTTGTCTCTGGGCGCATACGATCCGTCCTGGCTCGATCTGTATTTGCGGGAGGCGCTGCACAAAGGCTTGAAGGAAGTGGGGATTGTCGATCATTTATACCGCTTTCGCGAAGCCCGTCCGTACTTTGAGCAGTTTATGGAGCTTGGCGACACTGATTTGGGCCGTTTGCAGCGCACCTGGCTCAATCAAGTGTGTACCGAGAGCCTCGGCGACTTTTGCGCCGCCATCGAGGCAGCAAAGCCGCGCTGGGCGGCAAGCGGCGTGGAGCTGCGGCTGGGGATCGAAGCGGATTACTTCGTCGGCGGGGAAGCGGAATTGCAGTGCTTGCTGACAGGCGCTTCGTGGGATTATGTAATCGGCTCTGTCCACTTTTTGCACGGATGGGGCTTCGACAATCCCGAGACGCGCCATCTGTTTGAGCAGCATGACCTGAAGCAGCTATACGCGGACTTTTTCCACACGGTCGAATGCATGGTCAAAAGCGGGCTGTTCGACTTTGTCGCCCATCTGGACAATCTGAAAGTGTTCTCCTATCGCCCTGCGGAGTCGGAGCTTGTTTCGTATTACCACAGGATCGCCGCCGCTTTGAAAGAAACGGATACGGCGACGGAGATCAACGCGGGGCTGTATTACCGCTATCCCGTACAGGAGATGTGCCCCAGCCCGGCTTTTCTGGACGTTCTCGTGGCGCATGGCGTTCCGCTGACGCTCTCGTCGGATGCGCATTTTCCCGACGATATCGGGAGGTATGTGGCGGCGAATTTGGAGACGATTCGTGCGCTTGGGGTGGCGGAGGTTGCTACTTTTTCTGGTCGTCAACGGGTTATGAAGGCGATTCGGTAGAGCCGGTTAGCCGGTTGTAGGTGCTGGGTGGAGCGGGGGCCTGGCTGTTGCTGTGATTGTTTGGCCAGATTGGATTGGCGGTTTGTGTGGGCTGGATAGGGGAAGTAGTTTGATTTGGGCAGGTGTATTTTTTGATGCCAAAAGCCTTGGGATTCGGGGATTCCAAGGTTTTTGGCGTTGGCGGTGATTTCGCTTTTGGAACCTTCCCGTGATCTGGCGCCCAACCAAGTACAATTGCTATGCGCATGGCGATAAATCGTAACCGGGAAGGTGTTGGTAGCGCCTTGATGTTTTTGGTTGTGGTGGCGTGTGGTGTAATCGTGTTGCAGTAGGCTGCGAAGATGGCCGCTGGATTTGCCAAAAAGTAGTCGGGTGCATATAATAAGAAGGTGGGTGAAGCGTCAGCCGAATGCTTTTGCCACGCCACTAACGATATATGTCCCCGTAGCTCAGCAGGATAGAGCAACGGTTTCCTAAACTGTAGGTCGGAGGTTCGAATCCTCTCGGGGACGCCATACATGAAAAAGCCTTGAGCTATCAAGGCTTTTTTCTATTTTTATGGGGCGATTGAAAATCAGCAGTTTATGTTTTGAAATGAGGTTTACTGTGGTTTCAATCGGCATGAAACTGTTGGTGTAATTGTCCAACGAGGTGTCGAATTTATCATTTGGAGGAGAAATGATGATTAGAGTAGTTACCTGTACGGGGATTTGAAAACGATAATATTGTTCCGTCAATGCTAAGTCTAGAGGATCGTATAGTTTTTCTGGTGCGCAAAAACATTGGACATGAAGAAATGTACTTCGATAAGCTTGTGAAATACAATGTACTTTCAAATGAGTTTGACGAGTGGTTTTTTACGAAGCCAGTTGGTGTTGCAAGTAATCATTAGTGGAACTCATTTTATGTACTATGCCTCAACAGAATGGGACCATAATGATGTATGCATAGTGATATTAATAAAGTGATATTAATAATTTGTGAATAACATTTGGAAAAATCAATTTTCTGCAAGTATAGTCGTTTATCCAACACTAACGAGATTTTATATAAGTTTATTATTATATAATTTTATTGCTTCACAAAATACAATATGTTATATTTTGCCTTGTAAAAAATTACATTTTTAGAAGGGTTGTACAAAATGAAAAAATTCCTTTCTGCATTCCTTGCTTTTTCTATGCTTGCGCTTGCTGTCACACCAGTTTCAGCAAGCAAAAGTCAAACAGCAATAACAAGCGAAACACAAGTTCAGGCCGAAGCGTACAAGGGTGTCAAGCACTTGAACGAAGAGTCCGACGAGTCTTTAATTAAGTTGAACGAAAGAACAGAAGATATTGGCGTAAATCAATCTGAAAGTAAAAACGAACTAAGAAGAGGAGGAGTCATAAGCACAGTTGCTAGGATTATCCTGTATTCAAAACGTATAAAATTCATATTAAAAAATGGAGATGAACTTTTCTTTGACCAAGAAGATCCAGATAAAGCGGGTGAGGCTCTAAAAGAGTACTATCTGGACAATGGCACTTTTGATAGAGGAGACATTCGTGATCGAGGAGAAGGATTACCAAAATCTTCGGCTATCATTAGGTTTTATGATTTACCGAATAGTTCAGAACAAGTGTACTTAGCCTATGGGGACGTAACTATGGGAATGCTGCACATTGTTACGAGACACTTCCCAGAGTACTGGTCGACATTTAGTACATATCAAAAGGCAAAAAATTCATTTTTTAATCCGGGTACTGAATTCTCTTACGTTGAAGATGTTATTGAAAGCGTGATTGATTATTCGTTTAACGGGAAGGAAATGGCGAAAAACATCAATAACAAAAAAGTAATCCCATATGATGGATATCATAAAGGCAAGGTATACAGAGTCATCATGTCAGGTGAGCGTGTGGTTTCTGTATTCCCTATTAGTTATAATCAAGCGGAATAGATAACAAATCCCAACGAAAAGAAAGCCTTTATCTAGAATGGATAAGGCTTCTTTCTCACATTTCACGAAAAATATCGCGAAAATACCGTACTATAGTGTGGAATATAACGAAAAATAAGATAAGGGAGTTCCTATGAATATGATTGATATGAAGCTATACATTACTCTCCCCTCAGATAACATCGATTTTCGCTGTATCGAAAAAGTTCTTATCCCTATTCAAAACAAAACTGAAATTCAGAGAGCTATTGATCCAAGCGATAGCAATTTTATGGAAGCACTGGTGATTACGAGTCAGGGTAAACAAGTATCTGATTTCCGGTTTTGCGAAGCCAGGCTGCTCACGCAACTGATTGCATTGGTTGAGGATTACTACCTAAGTGCTGAAAAAGCAATTAGCGATAACGTTTACGGGTTAAGTGTAATCACAATTGGTTTGAGGAAAACAGGTGAAAATAAGCTGTTGTTGACAGCAACAAGAGACGGAAACAGGATTGTACAGGTTGAACTACCAGAGAAAGAATTGATAGATAATCTGTTTTCACTAGCTAAGGAATATTTCTCCTATCTTATTGAATATGGGATTTCTACGTCATTTCATGCAAAAGAACTATCCATTGTTTGCGAGTATGAAACCAGGTACAAGGATATTTACAGAAAAAGTCTTGATTAAGATTAACCCGAGTGATTTCAAGGAAGGAATCACTCGGGAGTCAAAAGTAGTCTCGTCTGCTTGACTGACATTTATATACAGATCATCTAGAATTCTAAATGCTAATGGACGAAAATACCTTTGTGGATCACTCCGTTTTTTAGCCAATTGAAAACAAAGTAACGTTCAGAAAAATCGTTTTTTTTTGGAAACAAAACATCATCAAACAACGTACTAACATTAGTGAAAATCATCCCGCCCTCTTGAATCATATCCTTCATCGAGCGAATTGCGATTGTTATTGTCGATGAGCAATGTTTGCTTCTTCCTTTTCGCTCTCCAATCGACTAAGCTCCCAATCAGCAAAAGACCCACGCAAATGATTGTGACCAGTAACCAGACAGGCATAGCTAGCACCTCCGTTCTTATTAGTTCGACTCTAAAAATGTAAAAATGTTGCAGCAATGAAAAGATAAAGCAGGAGGCATGACCCATGAGACGATTAGTATGTATGGCAATGGCCGTAATGACAGCGAGCATACTTGCAATCGGCTGTTCCCCCGAGGCGAGTGTTCCCGTGCCCCCGGAGGCCAAACCGACAGACGGGCAGCAGCCAAAACCAGAGTCCCCTGTCCAAAACGAGAACAACGGAGCGGGGCAAAACGAAGCGAACAACGAGAAGCCATTGCCAGCAGAGCAGCCGGGTTTAACAGCGCAACTGATTTTAGACGACAACTTTTTAAAGCTGCTCGCAAATAACGAAATCAACGGCTTCGATATTGCGATCGGAATGAAAAAGGAAGAAGTCGTCAAGCGGTACGGCGCGGTGGTCAAGAAAGACTTCTTGGATGGCGGGCAGTATGCTGTCCTGGAAAAACTGGACGATGGCATCGTCTTTTTTGACGGGGCGGATCGCGTATATGCGATTGACTTGGAAGGCAGTCGCTTGGGGACGGCCACACTGGAAGCGATTCAGCAGGGATGGGGTACGCCTGTAGATGAAGGCGAAAGCATGGTAGACGGGGAGTATCTGCTTCTGTATGAAGCGGGGGACAACTCGGTGTTTATCAGTGCGGAAAACAAGAACTCGCCGCCAGAAAAGATCAGGATCATCAACAAAAAAATGCTGGATGAGTTCCCGCAAAAATTTTAATGGCTCCCCGGTTCCGGCCCATTGTGAAAAGCCAGTGGAGAAGGCAGACACACCGCCTTTTGCTCACTGGCTTTTTTGCGTGGGATCAAGAGGCTACGCTACACCTTACCCGATCTTTTTCCAAACAAAATTTGATCGAGTCCAAACTTGGAGCTGCCGCTAATGCTGAGCGCGAGCAGGATGGCGAACAGCGCAAGCTCCAGCTCATAGCCAGCGCCGCTTTCTCCACCCATGAAGCCGGCTGCCAGCTTTGCTTTGGCAACGGCACCAATCATGACGACAGCCAGCGCGGCGGAAAAGACGCGAGTGCCAAGTCCGGCGATCAGGGCGATCCCGCCGACAACCTCCAGGAAAGCAACCAGATAGGCGATAAATGCAGGCAGTCCCAGCGTGCCAAAGAATCCGGCCACGTTTTCGAGTCCCATCTGAAATTTGGCGACGCCGTGGATGGCAAACGTAAGGCCAACGACGATGCGCAAAACAAGAGCGCTCCATTCAAAACGATTTTCCATGTATGATTACCTCCGAATCAGTTTATATCAGTAACATAGTTACTTTTCGTTAGTAAGTATATATTAATTATTGTATATGTCAATACGTTATGGAAAATTTACAAACGCTGGAAAGTGCGAATTATTAGGCACAAAGTAATCATTCATTTTGATGGATTGAAGAAAGAGCGGTATACTGAAAGGAGAATGAGGTGATACGAATGAAACAGTCTTCCCTCTGTCCGAAGTTTGAAAAAGGCATGCAACTGCTGGGAAAACGATGGACAGGGTTAATCTTGTACCAGTTGCTTTCTGGACCACAGCGTTTCTGTGCGTTGGAAGGGGCCCTGCCGGTAAGCGGAAGGCTACTTTCTGAACGGCTGAAAGACCTCGAAAAAGAAGGGCTTGTGCATCGGGAAGTGTTTACAGACTCGGCGCCTGTACGGGTAGAATATTCTTTGACAGAGATGGGGAAGGCTCTGGAGCCAGTAATCAAGGGGATCGAATCATGGGCCCAGAGCTGGATTGAGCTGGACCAGACGACAGCGCAGAGTAAAGCAGAACATACATGAAAAAAAAAAGGCTTCGCCGGGCTGTTGACGGAGCCTGTGTTGTACGTATTTCATTCCACGCAAAAACCCCTGTGGCCCAGGGGTTTTCTAATGCCTATACCATTTGAACGCGATGACGAAGCGCTTCAGCGTCCGTTTGCCCCTCCACGATCAGGTTGGAGAGAGGTTTTCACGGTTCTCTAGTTGTCTTCTTGCGACCCGTTCTGTCTCGATTTCCATTTTACAAATTCGATATGCCGCTTGATTTCGGTAAGTTCCTCTTCCGTTAACCCGTCTATGTCCAAGAAGGGAATAGGTGTTTCCCGCACAGATGCTTGCCGCCAAAATGGCGTGGGGTTATCTGTTCTTCCATGAAGGTAATCGGTCGATACGTCAAACAGGTCGGCGACTTTGGAGATCAACTGGGAATCTACGCCTTTCTTTTCGCCCGATTCAATTCGCGACAAAACTGTGTTGTGAATGCCAAGCTTTTCAGCTAATTGGATTTGTGACCACTGCTTTTGCTCGCGCAGCCATTTTATCCTTTGACCGACTATGGACATCGTGAAACCACCTTTTTCGTTTTGGCAATATCATTCTAACAATTTTCCATAACGGAAAAAACAAGATTGCTAAAACGACAAATAATGTGTTGACTTTGCTGAAATTGAAACGATATCATGTAACTATAAATATTTGCCATTTCTGCAAAGGAAGAGGGAAACTGAATATGGAACGTCTAAACCTCCCATTTATCGCAAAACGTAGGAGTGAGTGCAAGCTCACGCTGCAGGAAATGGCGGAGTCACTCGGTTTTCGCAATGCTTCCACATACTTGAAGTACGAGAAGGGAGAGTACGATTTCAAGGCAAACCATCTGCCGATTTTAGCAAAGAAGCTGAAATGTAGCCTGAATGAACTTTTTATGAGTTTGTTTTTGTTGTTTTAGCAAAGGTATATCAGATAAGGGGTGGGTGGAATTGGAAGCATGGGAGGCGAATAGGAGACAGCTTGAATTATGGAAAAAAACATTATCCTACGAAATCGAGATGATGGCGCCATACAGCGAATCGGCATGCGCAGGGTTTTTGGATCGGCTCATGCGGTTTGAAACCGAGTTGGAGCAAAAGGAGCTGTTCCCGTCAGAACGGGCGCTCGTTGGCTCCAATGCCCGGCATTTTTAGAGAAGCTGCGTCATTTTTTCCGGGTTCATGAGGCAGGCAAAACCAAGCATCTCATTCGAACGAGGGGACTCTATGCCAATACGAAAAAGCCCGGTACGGCTGTTGCCAATACCGGGCATATTTATTGGGGAAAAGCAAAGCCTACAGCTTTTTGATTTCGTCCTTCAACAGCTCGGACTGCGTCCCGAAGACGACCTGCACGCTGCCCTGGCCGAGCTTCATGACTCCTGCTGCCCCCAGGTCTTTCAACCCTTTTTCATTGACGATCTTGTCGTTTTTCAGCACGAGGCGCAGGCGGGTAATGCACGCGTCGACGCTGACGATGTTTTCTTTTCCGCCGATGAGGGCGAGCACTTTTAGCGCCTTTTCCTGCGTGGAGTTGCTGCCGGAAGCTGCGCTTTCCACTACTTCATCGTCTTCGCGCCCCGGCGTTTTGATGTTGAACTTGACGATCAGGATACGGAACAGGAAGTAGTAAACGACGGCAAACGCCAGACCGATCGGAATGATCCACCATGCGTTTGTGGAGAGCGGGAAGTTCAGTCCGTAGTCAATCAGACCCGCGGAGAAGCCAAATCCGTGCTTGATGCCCATCGCGGTCACGATATACCCGGAAACCCCGGTCAAAATCGCATGCAGCACATACAGCAGCGGAGCGGCGAACATGAACGCGAACTCCAACGGCTCGGTAATCCCGGTCAGGAAGGAAGCGAGCGCGGTACCGATGAACACAGAAGCGATTGCTTGGCGTTTTTCCGGCTTGGCTGAGTGAATGATGGCCAAGGCGGCCGCTGGCAGCGCGAACATCATGATCGGGAAGAAGCCTGTCATGAACATGCCTGCTGATTTGTCGCCAGCGAAGAAGCGGTGCAGGTCGCCGTGTACGACTTTCCCGGTCGTGTCGGTAAAATCGCCAATCTGGAACCAGGCAATTGCGTTGAGCACGTGGTGCAGACCGAATGGAATGAGCAAACGGTTAAAGAAGCCGAACAGACCTGCTCCAAGAGCGCCAAGGCTGACAATCCAGTTCCCCATATTGTTGAGCGCGTCCTGGATCGGACCCCAGATGATCCCGAACAACAGACCGATGATAACCATGCTAAGCGAAGTGATGATCGGTACGAATCGTTTGCCGCCGAAAAATCCGAGCCACTCCGGTAGCTTGATGTTATGGTAGCGGTTGTAGCAGTAGGAAGCGACTCCGCCCGCCAAAATACCGCCAAGCACTCCCATGTTCAGCTTGACGTCGTCCGCGATAAACGGCATGGCAGCGGGAACTTTGGAAAGCACCGAGGTTAACACCATGTAGGCGATCACGGCAGCCAGTGCGGCGACGGCATCCCCGGCAAGCCCGATCGCGACACCGACGGCGAAAATCAGCGGCAGGTTGTCAAAGATGGCCGATCCGCCTGCGAACAAAAAGGGCGCGATGTACTGATTCAAAAAACCGCCAACAGATTCGCCGAGACGAAATTCAGTCACGTAGTTGATGGCGCCAAAGCGGAGCAAAAGCGCCGCTGCTGGCAAGGTGGCGACGGGAAGCATGAGTGCTTTCCCAATCCGTTGCAAAAAGGCAAGCATAAGTAAAACCTCCTTGGAATGAGATGTCTATCAAAAAAGCTGCTCTCCGGATGAGTACAAGAGATGAGGACATAACAAACAGGCCGGAGAGAAACTGTTTTGATCGGAAAAAGAACGGTGAAATCGCTTACAAACAATGAGGGACAAAACCGTTTATTCGGTTTTGTCTCGCAAAAACTGCACGACCTCTTCCACGGTCGAAAGCGTCAGAGCGTACTCTGCGAGTCGCTTCGCTTTTTCCATGCTTGTGGCACGAATGCGCTCCTTGACCTTTGGCATTACCGAGGCCGCACCGCTGAACTCGTCGAGGCCCAGGCCAAGCAAAAGCTCGGTCGCGAGCGAATCGCCCGCCATCTCTCCGCATAGCCCGGTCCATATTCCCGCGCGGTGAGAGGCTTCGATGACGTGCGAGATGAGGCGCAGCACCGCAGGGTGGTAGTAGCTGTAGAGGCTGGCTACGTTCGCGTTCATTCGGTCTACGGCGAGCGTGTATTGCACGAGATCGTTGGTCCCGATGCTGAAGAAGTCTACCTCTTTGGCAAAGGCGTCCGCTTGCAGGCAAGCGCCCGGAATCTCCATCATCATGCCGACTGCGATCTGTTCGTCAAAAGCGATCCCTTTTTCCCGCAGCTCCGCTTTTGCCTGTTCGAACAATTGCTTGGCTTGCCGCAACTGCTCCAGGTGGGAAATCATCGGGAACATGATGAGCAGGCGTCCAAAGGCACTGGCGCGCAATAGCGCCCGTAACTGAACGAGGAACAGCTCTGGCCGGGCCAGGGAAATGCGCATCGCCCGAAAGCCGAGGAACGGATTATCTTCCTGCGGCAGTTCGAGAGCCGGCAAATGCTTGTCGCCGCCGACGTCGAGCGTGCGAATGATGACAGGTTTTTCGCCAAAGGCTGTAGCGACCTGCTTGTAGGCCGCAAACTGTTCTTCCTCGTCTGGCAGCGTGCTGCGGTCCATGAACAAAAACTCGGAGCGGAACAAACCGATTCCTTCTACGCCGGAAGCGGCGAGCGCTGCTGCCTCTTCGGGAACCGCCATGTTGGCCATTAAATGAACGCGATGGCCGTCGATCGTTTCGGCGGGCAATTCCTTCAATACCGCGTAGGCTGCACGCTCAGCGGCTTCCTTGGCGGCTTTTTCCTCGTAGCGTGCCAATGTTTTCGCGTCTGGCGCTGCGATCAGCTCGCCTGTAGCGCCATCGAGAATCAGCAGGCTGCCAGCAGCTACTTTTTCCAGCAGTTGTTCCCCGGCGCCCATGACAGCCGGAATCCCCAGAGAACGGGCCAAAATCGCTGCGTGCGAGGTCGCGCCGCCTTTTACCGTGACAATGCCCCGCACAAATGCGAGCGGAAGCTGCAGCGTTTCCGAAGGAGTGACATCCCACGCGGCCAAAATAAACGGTTCTTCCGGGAAGACTGCCTCCTGTCCTGTGCCGGAGAGGTTGCGAATCAGGCGGCGGCTCACATCGCGAATATCGTCCGCCCGTTCTTTCATATAGGCGTCGTCCATGCTTTCAAACAGGGCGACAAACTGGTCGGACACTTGCTGTACGGCAGCAGCAGCGGCCACCTGCCTGTTTTCGATCAGAGAGGTCATTTCCCCGACAAAAGCGGGGTCCTCCAGAAAAGCAATATGCGCGGAGAGAATCGCTGCTTTTTCTGCGCCTAATTGCTCCTCTGTTTGCTCTCTCAACTTTTCCAACTGTTCGCGCGACTGCTCCACGCTTCTGGCGAGCAGCTCCAGCTCTTTGCTTGTGTCTGCCGGCGCGCCTTGCGCGGTCACAGCCGGAGCAGCCGGAGCATCGTGTGCCAAAATGACGACAGGGGCGATCGCGATGCCAGAAGAAACCGGGATTCCTTTCAACATGCCTGTTTCACCTTCTTTCACCGCTCATTCGCTCTCAAAAGACTGTTCAAAAAATTGCTGGAGCGAGGAAGCTACTTTTTCCTCATCTTCTCCCTCCACCGAGACGATCAGCTTGTCGCCTTGGGTCACGCCCAAGGTCATGATCCCCAAAATGCTGCGGACGTCCGCTTGCTTGTCACCTTTGCTCAAGGTGATTTTCGCTTGGGATTGCGCCGAGCGATTTACCAAAAGAGCGGCCGGGCGAGCGTGCAGCCCGCCTTCAACCGTGACCGTTACTTCGAATTGAATCATGGTGTACCTCCCCCAACAGGTGCTTCTTCTATTTCAGGACGACAGTCATCAGCGGCTCCTGGCCTGCCGCGACATTGCCTTGTGCTACCACGTTTTTTTCCGCGACGACATCGCCGTTGGTAATGACGATCGGGGTGACGATCGGGCATCCTGCCTCCTGCAAGACGGCGATATCGAACTGAATCAGCTTGTCGCCTGCTTTCACCTTGTCACCTACCGAGACGAACGGGGTAAAGCCTTTGCCCTGCAATTTCACGGTATCAATCCCGATATGCATGAGCAGCTCCACGCCGCTGTCTGTCGACAAGCCAATGGCGTGATGGGTAGGGAACAGATGAGTGACCTTTGCGTCGACAGGAGCGTACAAGACGCCCTCCGCAGGCAGAATCGCAGCGCCGTCGCCTACGACCTTCCCGGCAAAGACGGGATCGGGCACTTCCGACAAAGGGACAACACTCCCGGTCAAAGGAGCGAGGAAAGTGATTTCTTGTTGTTGTTTTTTACGGGAAAACAGACTGCGTAGCATAAGTTCCTCCTTTTGCGTCTGAACGAAAATAGGCATGAGACGGTCTGATCCATACGACGACATACTTACTATGTCCGTATGATCTCACCGCTCATGCCTAGTCGAACTAGTAACACGCAGGATTATCATCAATTTGAATTTGTGGGATTACGGTTGTTGCTGCAACAAGCGATAAACATGCAAGGCCATGTAGCCGACCTCGTCTTCCGGGACAGTGACCTCCAGCCGGTTGGAAATATAGGCAGCCAGCTCGGACGCCAGCTCGTAGGCTTCCGGAATCGTCGTTTTGACCCGGTCGAGAAGCGGGTTGTGAATGGTCTTTTGCTGGCGGATGCGCTCCACAGCAAAACGCAGATGGGTAATGAGCCGGACGTAGTCGACGGTGCTTCGTTCGATGGTTCTGTCTGTCCGCTGCTCGATCATGCTGACCAATTCGCTGATGACGTTCGTAAACTGTACCGCCTTTTTGACAGGCAAGTAACTGATCGCCGAGTGAATGTGCAAGGCGAGAAAACCGATTTCGCTATCTGGAATATCCAGATCGAATGCCTTTTTAATCATGTCCGCTGCCCGTTTTGCCAGCGTGTACTCTTTTGTGTAGAGCGTCTGGATTTCGAACAGGAACGGATTCACGATCTCCATGCCGTTGCGCAAGCGGTAAATCGCGAACTGGATATGGTCGGGCAGAGCGACGTGGACGTGTTCGTTGAGCTGCGGTGTAATTTCACTGGCGATGAGCGCGATAATTTCTTCCGCGATCCCTACCACAGCAGGATCGACCTGACTGAGTATGGTTTGGTACTGTTTTTGGTGGCTTTCATTTTCCAGCCTGAAGCGCTTCTCCACACGAGGGTCATGGGCGGGGATCGTGTTCCCAGGCTTTGCGCCAAAACCGATTCCTTTTCCGAACAGCACAATTTCCAGCTTGGTGCCGGGTTCTTCCACCAGTACGACGTTATGGTTCAACACACGCGTAATCGCATATGTTTTTTCCTGTTCACGGGACACGTAATTCCACCACCTTTAGACAAAAAAGAGCCGAAAAAACCTTTTTCAAGAAAAAGATCTTCTCGGCTCATGCCTGCATTACCAGTAACACGCCTTGTGAAAACGCTTCAATTAATGCTTATAATAGCTTACATGCCCGAGCGTTGTCAATCACCCTGTTTTATACAGGATGTGTACCAAAAAACAGTCTATGTATCCGGTTATGGACCTGGCAGAAGGATTTTCGCCTGCTTGTCCAGAAGTACGTGACCCGATGAGCGAAGAATCCAAACAAAGCGGGCGGATGCGTCCAACAGCAATCCGCCTGCACGCTTTGTTCAAGGAAGAATGGATGCTCTTCATTACTTCGTGAACTTGTCAGCAATCGTAGACGCACAGAAGGAGTTTGGTTTGATTTCCGCCCGGAAGTGGTTGGTTTCTGCTAGGCTCAGAAGCGACTGGATAAACTTACGGGTAGGGCCATTCCTGCCGATGTCAAAGTGCAAGCGGATGGGGGCATCGAGCTGATGATCGCGCAAATATTGCCGAACCTCCGTAGCCAGACCTACCGCGTACATGGCCTCTTGAAAAATCCGCTGCTGCAAGGATGAATAGCGCCGTTCCTGAAACTTGTGATAAAAGAAGGTCCCACCATGTCCGGGGCGAATCACCGTAATGACCAAGGCGAAAAACGTTCCGCGACTTTTCAACTGGGAATCGGCTCCCACAATAATCTCAAACGGTCCATTCATTGAAGAGAGAGTTTGTTCAATGTGGGAAAACACGTCTTCTTTCGCCAGTTGTCCTCTCGTCGGACTGTGAAAACGATCAAACAAAGTGCTTGCAGAGGTTAAGCCCACTCGCATCCCTCCAGATAGAGGCTATCTGTGAATTACAAACATCTTCCGTACATCATTAATGTATGTAATCTCGCAGAGAGTATGTGAGCAGGTATGGACAAAAACTTCGCGATGCCACAATTTGCCCGGATTGCTGCTGATTTATGCGGGGATTGGCTGGTCATGTGAAGCGTTCTTAGCGCTTCAAGTGATCGAATGCCATGCTGCCGGCAAGCGCATACAAGCGCACAATCGACCGGGAAAAGGCAGGCTGTTCTCTGACCGTAATTTGAAAATGTCTATAAAGGAGTTTTAACCATCGTGATGGAAGCAAACAAACACGAAGCATACATGCGAGCCGCCATGGAAGAGGCGCAAAAGGCGGCGGCGCTCGGCGAGGTGCCGATTGGCGCTGTCATCGTCCGCGACGGGGTAATTGTCGGGCGCGGCTACAATTTGCGGGAAACGCAAAAAGACCCTACGCTGCACGCGGAAATGATCGCGATCCGCGAGGCTAGCGAACGGCTGGGCGGCTGGCGGCTGATCGGCTGCACGCTGTACGTCACACTAGAGCCTTGTCCGATGTGCGCCGGGGCGATCGTGCAAAGCCGCATCGAGCAGGTAGTGTACGGAGCGGGCGATCCAAAGGCAGGGTGTGCCGGGACATTGATGAATCTACTGGCCGAGCCGCGCTTCAATCACCAGGTGCCTGTTTTGGCGGGCGTTTTGGCGGAGGAATGTGCCCAGATGCTCAAAGACTTTTTCCGCGGTTTGCGCAAAAAAAGACAGTCGGAAAAGTGCTGATCCGACTGTCGCGGGCGCCGTCCGGCTCGCTTGCAGGCAGCATGCCGGGCATCTGGCGCCTAATTATTTGTTTACGTTTTGCAGCAGGTGCAGCTCTTCCTCGGTCAGCTCGCGGTATTCACCGGGAGCGAGTGCCGGGTCGAGGTGGAGCGGGCCCATGCGGATGCGTTGGAGGTAGGTGACATGCAGACCGAAGGCGGCAAACATCCGTTTTACCTGGTGGAACTTTCCTTCCATAATCGTCACGCGTACCTCGGAAGTTTCTCCCGAAGACAAAATCTCCAGCTTTGCAGGCAGCGTGGTGAAATCCTCCAGTTCCACCCCTTTGGCGAACTCTTGTACATGCCGCTCTGTGACCGGGCCGTCGATGCGGGCAAAATACTCCTTGTCCACTTTCTTTTTCGGGGACAGCAGGCTGTGTGAAAGCTGGCCGTCGTTGGTCAAAAGCAGCAGCCCTTCTGTGTCGATGTCCAGCCTGCCTACCGGGTGCACCTTGACCGCCCATTCATAAGGAAGCAGGTCGACTACGGTTTGATGCACATTGTCTTCGGTCGCGGAAACTACCCCAGGGGGTTTGTTTAACAGGACGTAAACCCAGCGCTTGAAGTTGAGCGGCTCCCCGTCTACGGTGATATCCTGCTCTTCGGCAATGACGTGCATGCCCGGATCGGTCGCGACCACGCCGTCCACGACGACCAGTCCTTGCTTCACCAGCGCCTTCACTTCCTTGCGTGTGCCGAACGCCATATTCGCCAGCACCTTGTCCAAACGTTCTCGTTTCATGTATGTTCCTCGCTTTTCTTCTGGTCAAAAATCCCCATACTAGGTGTTGTTATTAGTTTGGCCTAATGCGGCGAGCAAATCAAGGGGAAGCACAGAAGTTAGCTCTTGCACTTTTTTCTCGGATTTGCTATAGTTAGTGATGTTTCTGACAAACAAATATGGAGAGATACCCAAGTGGTCATAAGGGGACGCACTCGAAATGCGTTAGGCGTCGTGAGGCGTGCGTGGGTTCGAATCCCACTCTCTCCGCTTACAAAGTGGCTCAACGGATAAATCCGTTGGGTCATTTTTTGTTGGAGTAGAGCGCTCCCGGAGAAACAAGCAAGCGCGAATATGTGAAAATACGTTGTGGATCTCACCGACAGAAGAAAGAATCCCGGTTCGTGAAATAGTTGAAATCTATGAACAAAAAGAGAAAATGGGGGAATTGTCTTCTCCTTCTCATGGCGGGAATTTAAGTCGTATCCGCTTCATAGTAGAGACGATAAATTACTTTGAAAAACGCTATGCGAAGCCATATCAAGAGGTCGTAAGCGAAAAAGGAAATCCGGATGACTCCGAGGATTGGATTTGGGCGAGGGAAGGAAAGGAATGGAAATCCCTTCTTAAAGAGATTGGTGATTTATGATCGGCAACCCTGCCACAAATTTGGAGGTTTTGAAAAAGACTTTTGGACATGCGATACAATTTATACATGACACGGACGGCACAGGCATGCGAAGCTCGATATTCGCCCAACGAGCAACCATTGTCTTTTCCGACAACTCCAGATTATATGTAACGGAAAAGCTTAATAAACAGCATCAAACCCGATTCCCTAATTATTATTACAATGACTTGTTCTCCATTGTCGAGGGCATATTTTTGTTTTACTTATTGCCGAACAAATCCAGCATCAAATGAATGTCAAAAGGACAGTGAACGAAAGCTGTCTTTTTTGTTTCCTCACCTCCTGCAAAAATAAGGCCCACACCATCCCGCCTCATGCGTCCGCACATACGTTCACGCAAACTGTTTGTCTACCACGTACACATCCGTTTCCTCCGCAGACAAATCAACAAAATGCCGGAATGGACGGATTCGTGACAGCCGCCAGCAACAGCCCGCCAGCCGTCACCTGTCACCCTTGCACCGGACAACACCCCCTTGCCAAAAACAAAGCGAATCCCTGTTGACAAAGAAAACCTCTGCACATATTATAATACCCATAGGGGTATATGTATAAAACAGACGCTGTAAACCGAAACCTGTCTTTCAACCAAAAACCCCATTCAAAACGCAAGGAGGAAACACAGCATGTCTGCACAAGCACGACCGAATTTTTCTGTCGATAAGGTTTTGGACTGCAAAGGGCTGGCTTGCCCGATGCCTGTCGTCCGCACCAAAAAAGCGATGGAACAAATCGCTCCAGGCCAGGTCATTGAGGTGCAAGCTACTGACAAAGGTTCGCTCGCTGACATGAAGGGCTGGGCAAACAATACCGGGCACCACTATTTAGGTTCGATCCAGGAGGGTGATGTTATGAGGCATTTTCTCAGAAAAGCCAGTCCCCAGGAGACGAAGGCAGAGACGAAATACCCGCACACGATCACGAACGAAGAGCTGCAAGCCAGGCTGCAATCCCCGGAACCGTTTCTGCTGATAGACGTGCGTGAACCTGCCGAATACGCGTTCCAACGGATTCCTGCGGCCAAATCAATACCCCTAGGGGTATTGGAGCAGCATCTCGATGAGCTGCCGACGGACCGCGACATGTTTGTCATCTGCCGTTCTGGCAACCGCAGCGATCTGGCGTGCCAGTTGCTTGCGGGCAAAGGCTTTTCCCGTGTCAAAAACGTCGTTCCGGGCATGGCTGGTTGGGGTGGCCCGGTAGAAAACCAGTGAGGGGGAGATTGGCATGAGCAACCTGCAACACCAACAAACAAAAGTGAAAAAAATGACCGCGCACGAATTGACCCGGCTGCTTTTTGCGCAGGAGGAGCTATTCATTCTCGACGTGCGCAACAGAGAGGATTATGAAAACTGGCGCATCGAAGGCCACCGGGTCGAGAGCGTCAATGCCCCGTATTTCGAGCTGATGGACGGAGTGGAAGAGATCGTCGGCAAGCTCCCGGTGAATCAAAAAATACTCGTGGTCTGCGCCAAGGAAGGCTCGTCCGTTTTCGTGGCGGAGCAACTGGCGGAAGCGGGACTGGACGACGTGTACTACCTGCAAGGCGGGATGAAGGAGTGGAGCGAGCATCTGGAGCCTGTCAAAGTGGGCGACTTGCGCGATGGCGGGGAGATTTATCAATTTGTCCGCATCGGAAAAGGGTGCCTGTCCTACATGATCGTCTCAGGCCAGGAAGCAGCCATTGTCGATTCCGTGCGCATGACAGGCGTCTATGAAGCGTTTGCCAAAGAGCGCAACCTGACCATTACCCATACGATTGACACGCATTTGCACGCCGACCATATATCAGGCGGCAGGAAGCTGGCGGAAAGCGCAGGCGCTACGTACTGGCTCCCGGAAAAAGACGCGGAGGAAGTCACGTTTGCATACGAAAAGCTGGAGGAAGGCAAGGTCATCCAGGTTGGTACGACCAGCATCTCGATTTTGCCGATCTATTCCCCGGGACATACAATCGGCAGCACGTCCTTGCTTGTAGACGACACGTACTTTCTCACAGGCGACATTTTGTTCGTGGCATCAATCGGGCGGCCCGATTTGGCTGGCAAAGCGCAAGATTGGGTAGGAGACCTGCGCGACACCTTGTATAATCGTTATCAAGAGCTGTCCAAAGAGCTGCTGGTTTTGCCCGCTCATTTTGGCAGCTATGTCGAGCTGGGGCCGGATGGAGTCGTATCAGCGCGCTTGGGCGATTTGTACCGAGACAATCCAGGCTTGAACATTGCGAATGAAGCCGAGTTCCGGCGCGTCGTTACCGAGCAGTTGCCGCCGCAGCCTAACGCCTATCAGGAAATCCGTCAAGTCAACATGGGCAGATTGCAGCCGGACGAAGAAGAGCAGCGCGAGATGGAAACGGGGCCGAATCGTTGCGCCGTTCACGATAAATAAGGGGGAAAACAGACATGGCAGATATCGTTGTAGATACAAAAGGTCTCGCTTGCCCAATGCCGATTGTGAGAGCGAAAAAGGCGCTCGATACGCTGAAGCCGGGGCAAACCATGGAAGTGCTTTCGACGGACAAAGGATCGCTCCAGGACTTTACCGCATGGGTGAAGCAGACCAATAACGAGCTGGTGGCTCATGAAGTAGAGAACGGGGTGTACAAGTTTTTGGTGAAAAAGCTGTAAGCGAAAAGACTAAGCGGGCACGCGCAAGAAGTGTTCGCTTAGTCCTTATTTTCATAGACAATGCGAACGCCGAGGTGAGGGTAGACTTCCTCGCGAAAATGGCCGTTGGGGCAAATTTTTTCGCAAAGCAGGTTGTTGCGCTGGGAGCGCAGCGGTTCTTTGCAAGTGGGGCAGCGATGCTGAAAAATGGTTTTTAAATAACGGACCATTTATATCACCTTAATCACAGTTATTTACTTGGTTTTATTTTACCTGACGAGTGAGCATTTGAAAAGTGGCTAGGGCATTCCCGTGTCATTTTTGCGTGGAATGCGGGGAGGACTTATGGACATCTTGCTGTTTTTACTCATGATTACTCTTGGCTTTGTCGGTTCCTTTTTCTCCGGGATGCTGGGGATTGGCGGAGCGATCATCAACTATCCATTGCTTCTGTTCGTTCCGGCAGGGCTTGGACTCGCTCATTTCTCCGCGCAGGAGGTATCGTCCATCTCGATGTTCCAGGTGTTTTTCGCGTCCCTGTCCGGGGTTATTGCTTTTCGCAAGCGCAACGGCAAAGGCTCGCCTCTGGTGCACAAAGGACTTGTCAGAGACATGGGAATCAGCATTTTGGTCGGAAGCCTCCTGGGCGGCCTGACTTCCAAGTACATGTCAGGCGACAGTATCAACCTGGTGTACGGGATTTTGGCTGTCGTCGCCGTCATTTTGATGCTGAAAAAGAACAAGGGGACGCAGGAACAAGCGGATGAGATCGAATACAATCGCGCCGTAGCGATTCCGGCAGCCTTCGTCGTGGGAATTGTCTCCGGAATTGTGGGAGCGGGCGGCGCCTTCATCCTCATTCCGATCATGCTGACGGTTCTCAAGATTCCTACACGCGTCACCATCGCTTCGTCACTGGCTATCGTATTCATTTCTGCCATCGGTGGTGTCGCAGGCAAGCTGTACGCGGGGCACATCCCGTTGCTTCCGGTGTTGTTCACGGTCATTGGCAGCATCCTCGGAGCGCCGCTTGGCAGTATGGTCAGCGCCAATATGGACGTCAAATATTTGCGCTATGGCTTGATCGTGCTGATTGCTGCGACGGCCATCAAGGTTTGGAGCGATATTTTGTAACGCGAAGAAGAGGTCTTTCTTTTTAAGGAAGCTTCTTTTTGTCCGCTTGAATACCTATAGGAGTAATAGTATAAGGGAGGGTTCTGCAATGATGGAAAACCAAAACCAGAAAGAAAAAACGACGATTGTTCTGTTCAGCGGCGATTTGGACAAAGCGATCGCAGCGTTTATCATCGCAAACGGGGCAGCCGCCTACGACCACGACGTGACGATTTTCTTTACCTTCTGGGGCTTGAACACGATGCGCAAGAACGAGATCGTCAAGGTCAAAAAGGGCTTTTTGGAGAAAATGTTTGGCTGGATGATGCCGAGAGGGGCGAAGAAGCTGGGGCTGTCCAAAATGAATATGCTCGGGATGGGCCCGGAAATGATTAAGCATGTCATGAAAAAGCACAACGCCCTGACGCTGCCCCAGCTCATTGAGCTTGCACAGGAGCAAGGAGTCAAGCTGGTCGCCTGCACGATGACGATGGACCTGTTGGGGTTGAAGCAGGAGGAGCTGATCGACGGGATGGAGTACGCGGGCGTGGCAGCCTACCTGGGCGATGCGACACAGGCAAAAGTCAATCTGTTTATTTGAACGGACAATTCGAAGGGACAAAGCATGCGCGCTCGCTTGACAAAGCCTGCTTTTCGCATAAGATACCTGTATATGTATCCGCGATCCTAAAAACAGGAGGAGGACTTCACATGGATTACAACTACGGTGACGATATCAAAAGACGTTTGCGCAAAATTGAAGGACAAATCCGCGGCGTGTTGAAAATGATGGACGAGCAGAAAAGCTGCAAGGAAGTAGTCGCTCAGTTGTCTGCAGTCCGCAACGCGTCTGACAAGGCCATCGCGCAGATCGTAGCAGAGAATTTGCAGCGCTGTCTGCTGGAGGAGCAGGCGAACGGCGGCGACACGAGCAAGATGGTAAAAGAAGCGGTTGAGCTTTTGGTGAAAAGTCGCTAATTCATTAGGAAGGATGTTCACATGGACTTCACGACGATTTTGCTTATTATCGCGTATGCTTTGACAACCTGGTATTTGATCTCCCGCTTCATGCCCGTCAAAGGGCTGGAAAATTTGCGGGCAGAGCAATTCAAGGAACGGGTAAACCAAAAAAGCAGAGTAATGCTGATTGATGTGCGCGAGCCGCATGAATTTAAAAACGGGCATATCCCTACGGCTGTTAATATTCCCCTCTCCCAGTTGAACAACAGAGTGAAGGAGATTTCTCCGAAAAACGACATTCTCCTCTACTGCCGCAGCGGGCTGCGCAGCAAGCAGGCGGCAAAAATTTTGAAGAAACACGGCTTTACGCAAATGGCGCACCTCCAGGGCGGGCTGATTACCTGGCAGGGGCCGACAAAACAAAAGTGACGCTACGAATCAGGGCATCTGCCGCATCCGGGCAAAAAGTGAGGCTGTAAGCAACATTCAGCAGCCGCATTTCCGGGTAAGGCAGATGCTTTTACATACAGGCGTACAGGCGGGAAAAAACAGTATTGACAGATGATTTTGTTGTAACTAAAATGATTACAACAAGACAAGCAAGTCCAGGCCGCAAATTTTTTTGTGCATGCTGTAACTGTTTTAGTTACAACAAAAAGCGGCCAATCGCTTATATTCGCACGCATGACCACTCATTCTATTTCAATGGAGGGAACAAAACGATGAAAATTGCAATTGTAGGCGCAAGCGGTAAAGCTGGTAAGCTGATTATGAAGGAAGCATTGGATCGCGGGCATGAAGTAACGGCGATCGTCCGTGACGCGTCCAAAATCGACGAGCCAAAAGCAGCCGTTGTGGAAAAAGATATTTTCGCGCTGACAGCAGCAGACTTGAAGGACTTTGACGCAGTGGTGAACGCGTTCGGCGCTCCTGCTGGCAAAGAACATCTGCATGTCGAGGCTGGCAATGTTTTGATCGAAGCGATGAAGGGCGCTCCGGCGACTCGCTTGCTCGTAGTTGGCGGCGCAGGCAGCTTGTTCGTCGACGAAGCGAAAACGACGCGCGTGATGGAAGCGCCTGATTTTCCAGAGGCGTACCTGGCGACTGCGCAAAATCAGGGAGAGAACCTTCGCATCCTGCAAGCAACGGAAGGGATTCAATGGACCTTCATCAGTCCTTCCGCCTTCTTCGATCCTGAGGGCGAGCGAACAGGCACGTACCAGCTCGGAAAAGACCACCTGCTGGTCAACAGCAGCGGACAAAGCTATGTGAGCTACGCGGACTACGCGATTGCGGTACTCGATGAAATCGAAAATCCGCAGCATCTGAACCAACGTTTCACAGTCGGTTCCAAATAATAAAAGACAAGCAGGCAGCACAGCAAAAAGACCAGCGACCCTAAGACGGGCGCTGGCATTTTTGCGTTTGACACGGACTAGGCTTACCCCACGATCGAACCGATGACCGGGTAACGGAACGGTCGGCCTTGCAACGAATAGATGATCCCTTTGATCGGGTAGTAAATCGCCATCAAGCCAAACACGATCAAAAACGGAATCCCGATCAGCACGAAGGAGAGAACCCAGGAAATGCTGATGAGAATACTCATGAACAGATGGAACAGCAAGGCTTGGAGAGCCATATTTTTCGCGTCGCGTTCTTGCATGAGCACCCAGACGACGATGGGCACCAGAAACGGTGCGAAAAATGCGCTGGCGTGAGTGATTGCTTTTACCCCTCTATAATCCATGGAATAGTCCTCCTCGTCTTGTGTGACGAATGATCTTGTTGACCTTATTGTAACGCACATGTCGATCCGATCGTAACCATCAAAAGCGTGATCTGTAACTCCGACCCCAGACGGAGGCGTTTTGATTTCCAAACGTTTACTGTTATAGTATTAAGAAAATCTTTCGTTTTTGGAAAGATAATTCTAAATGTTTTCTGGATATGATGAGAGGTAAGGAAACGACGAAGGGAGCGTCTTACATGATGATCGATTGTCATCATCCGGTTAGCATCAAGGACCGGCTGATGTTTTTCTATAATTTTTTACAGTCACCCGGGCAAGTAGGTAGCATTACGCCTAGCTCCCGAGCGTTGGCAAAGCAGATGATGAAGCCGATTGACTGGAGCCAGGCCCATACGATTGCAGAGCTGGGCGCGGGTACAGGGATTTTTACTACCTGGATCGAGCAGATGAAGCGGCCGGAGGCGACACTGGTTTCCTTTGAAAAAGAAAACAAAATGCGCGAAAAGCTAGAGCAGCAATTCCCCAACGTGCTTTTTCATGAAGATGCGGTCGATCTGACCCGCGTGCTGGGTGAAGCCGGTTTGGGCAAGGCTGACTGTATTGTGTCGGGGCTGCCGTTTGCCAACTTCCCGCAGGAGCTGCGCGATCAAATTATGGATGAAGTATATGCTGCGTTGAAGCCGGGCGGGGTATTTGTCACCTTTCAATATTCGCTCCAGATGAAAAAGCAACTGTCCAGCGTGTTTGAAAACATGACTGTGAAGCTCGTTCCGCTCAATCTGCCGCCGGCATTTGTCTACGTCTGCCGCAAAGGGCACGAGTAGCAGCCGGATAGGAGGACAAGCGATGATTGTGGAGATGCTGACCGAATCGGTTGGTCAGTTTGGCTATTTTGCCCTTTTTTTCATGTTATGGCTAGGGATTGTCGGAATGCCGATTCCGGATGAAGTGATTGTGCTGTCGGCGGGCGTATTGACCTCGCTCGGAATCTTGAATGTGTTTCCGGCTTTTGTAGCGACCTATCTGGGGGTTGTCTCCGGTCTGTCGCTCGGATACGTGCTGGGGAGATGGCTCGGCGCTCCGGCGCTGAACTGGATCGGCAAGAAAAAAGGGATGCACAAGTACGTGGACCGGGCGCAGGCGCTGCTGGACCGTTACGGCAGCTACGCCTTGTGCATCAGCTACTTTTTGCCTGTCGTCCGGCATGTGGTGCCGTATTTGGTGGGCATCGGAAAAATGACGTTCCGCCGTTACGCCCTGTTTTCCTACACGACGGGACTTGTCTGGACGCTGGTTTTGTTTTTCGCCGGCAACCTGCTGGGCAACAACGTCGAGCATCTCAACGCATTTGTGGGCATGTTCAATCAAACGATGATCGTGGCAGCGGCAGGTCTGCTTATTTTGGCTGCCATCAGCTATTACGGATATTCGCTATGGAAAAGACAAAGGAGCCAGGCTCCAGGTGCGGCCTCGCTGACGGTAAAACGCGAAGGAACCGAATAAAGAAACCCATCCCGCGCAGATTTTTCTGCACAGGATGGGTTTTTTGCGTATTCAGCGGAGGGAGGAACTGCGCTGTTTTTGCCTTTGGCGCTGGCGCAGCCACTCCGGGAGCACGATTCCGAGCAGGATGACGGCGACGCCTGCCACCTGCAGCGCCGATACGGACTCATGCAGGATGATGTACGAAGAAAATACTGCCATAGGCAGCTCGGCCGCACCGAGGATCGCAGCCATCCCCGGTCCGGTATGCGGAATGCCGAAGTTGAAGCAGACTGTCGGAATGAAGATGCCGAAAAGGGCCAGTAAAAATACGTACGGAAACAATCCGTCCAAAAGCGAGCCGTTCCAGAGAAACACAGGCGTGTAGACGAGCGCCGCCAGCAAAAACGACCCGGTAGACATGCTCGCGCTGCGCACCCACGGATTGACGCTGACCGCAGCTTTGCCGCTGAACAGCAAAAACAGCGTGTAGGAGACGCCAGAAAGCAGTCCGAGCACCACACCCATGATGTGAAATTGGGCGATTCCGCCTGTTTCCCATACTCCGCCGGCAAGCAATGTTCCGAACAGCAGCAGGACAAGCGAAAACAGCGTGGGCTTATCCGGAATCCGCTTGGTCAAAATCGCCTCGGCCAGCACTCCCATCCAGGTGAACTGAAACAGCAGGACTATCGCAATCGAGGCCGGAATGAAGCGCAAGGCATTGTAGTACAAAATGCCCGTGGAGCCGACAGCCAAGCCGACGCCGACCAGAAGCAGCAGTTGTTTTTTTCCCGGTTTTGTCCGCAGGAAAAAGAGAGCGGGTATCCAGGTGAGGACGAAGCCGAAGAACATCTGGCCGCCGATGACTTCTGCCGGGGAATACCCTTGACCGTAGGCAAGCTTGACGATTGTCGACAAAATGCCGTAGCTGCATGCCCCCAGAAAAACAAGAAAAATATATCGCATGGGATGGATCTCCTTACTATTAGACAGTAATTCTTAGCTAGGATAATATGCATGAGACAGCTTTGTCTATTTGTGTGAAGAAAAGAAGCCAAATCTGGTAAATTAAAGGTTTACGTTTCGTGCTAACGCGGTAATAGGGATAAGGACACAAAATAAGCATACCCAACAGCAGAAGGTATAGCTTTGTGAGCGCGATCAACCAGAAGAAAAAGGGGGAGGCTTGTGTTATTGAAGTTGAAAGACCGATTATTTGCAACCTTTTTATTGCTGAGCCTGTTCCCCATCCTGCTCATCTGTTTTCTCTTCTACAAGGAAGCCCAGAAGGCAGTTTTTGAGCAATACGAAACGAGCATCGGGGGGCATCTCGATTCTGTTGACAGGCGGCTGAACACGATTTTTCAGACGATCCAACACGACACGAATCAGTTGGCAAACGATCCGGTCTTGCGAATGTCAATACCCAAGTCTCAGGAGAATCGACTGGAGGACCCTCTCGCCGCAAGCGATCGGGAAGCTCAACGAAGCAAGGTACGGGATGCCTTCGAAAATTTTACATACTTTCGCAATCTGATCCGCAACGTACATTTTGTGCGCGATGATAAGCAAGTCATTTCCTTGCAGCCGGAGGATGGCTGGGAGGAGAAGCGACAGCCGTCGGAGTTGAAAAAAGAGGCGTGGGGGACCGGAGAGAGCCAGATTTGGCTGCTCAGCCGCACAGATGAACAAGGGAACCCGAAATCGCTGTTTGTTTCGCAGCGCGTGGAAGGCCACAGCGAAGAGGTGTCAGGACTCTTGTTCGTTGAGATCAAGCTAGACGAGCTGGCCAGTTGGGTGAACAACAGCCCGATCGCCAAGTACAACAACCTGATGGTGCTGATGCCTTCCGGGAAAATATTGGTTCACCCGGATATGGAGCTGATCGGGAAAAACGTTTCCGTAGCGCCCGAGTACGGAAGCCTGAGCAAGCACTTGCTCGAATCCGAGGAGAAAAAAGTGTTTGCTGTCCACCTTCGCAACGAGAGTGTGTACGCGTACCATCAGACGTCGCCAACGAGCGGGATCACCTATGTGGAATGGCTGCCCGACCAGGATATCGCCAATCGGCTGGAACGGATGAAATTCATTTTGTGGTTCACGATCTGTCTCGTGGTCATCTTCTCCGGTTATGTGGCCCACCGCATTTCCCGCTGGATTAGCAAGCCGATCTACACGCTGGTTGACGCAACCGATGCTTTGTTAAAGGGCGACTTTTCCATACGCGTACCGATTGAAGGCATGCGCGAGATCACGTTTTTGGAAAAGAAGTTCAACATGATGGCGGCCCAGATACAGTCGCTGATCGAACGGGAGCGGGAATACTCCCAAAAAGGGCTCGATCAGATTGTCCGCAGCTTTTACTTGGCGGTGGAGATGAAGGACCCTTATACAGCCGGGCACACAGAGAGGGTGACCCAGTACGCACTCATTATTTACGATCAAATGCTGGACAAGGAGCAGCTTGGATTTACCCGTGATGATTTGCGCTATGCCGGTCTGATGCACGATATTGGCAAAGTGGCGATTCCCGATCACGTGCTGCTGAAAACGGGCAAGCTCACCTACGAGGAATACGAATTTATGAAGCGGCATCCGTCGATTGGGGCCGATATCGTGGAGCAGATAGAGAGCCTGGCTCATGTCAGTCCGGGCATCAGGCACCATCATGAGCGCTGGGACGGAAAAGGCTATCCGTACCAGTTGAAGGGAGAAAATATTCCCCTGATCGGCCGAATACTGGCAGTCGCCGATACGTTTGATGCCATGACCTCCACCCGTTCCTACCGCAATGCCATGTCGGGAAAAGAGGCGTACGAGGAAATCATGCGCTGCAAAGGAACCCAGTTTGATCCGGAGATCGTCGCCATTTTTCAAAGGGCGTATTTGAGCGGCGCCATTCAGGTGCCACAGCCGACCGAAAACAGTGACAGTATTGTCAAGGAAAAAGCCGCTACCTAGTATTGGATGGCTTTTCACCTTGCTATCGGCTCGTATCTTTGGTATTCTAATCGTACCGTGCTAGACGGGGAGGTTGCGGTGCCCTGTAACCTGCAATCCGCAATAGCAGGGTTGAATTCCTATCCTAGGTTTTCTTATGTGAGGCTGCCTTATGGCGGCGGTGTTGAGGAGCGGGTCCTGTGCAACGCGAACCCATGAACCTGGTCAGGTCCGGAAGGAAGCAGCCATAAGTGGATCATCGCGTGTGCCGCAGGGTAGCCTGCTCTGAGCTGCTACCATGAGTAACGCTTGGATAAGAATTATCGAAGATAGGTGCACGGTACCTATACGAACGTTCAATAGCATGTTTCCTGCGGGAAGCATGCTATTTTTATTTGCCGATCCATATATTTTTTGTTGGAATTTGACGATAACTAGCGAAACATTTCTCTGGAGAGGTTTGCCTTGGAGGGCAGGTGTTGAGCTTTTTTTCACGAAGTTTCATAATAGTTGAGAAATGACGTGGGTTTCTTTGCTCATGAAGTACGTCATAGGCCAGGAGGGACAAGCTGTGAGTGCACCTTTTTCGTTACATCTCGTTGGCTCGTCCGGACGATTGCAGCGGTTCATGCATCAACTGCCTACTGCCGTTTTATTGGTGAATCAATCGGGTAGTATCGTGGAAGTAAACGAACAACTGCTTCGTGTTACCGGATATTCACGCGATCAGCTTATCAAGCAACCCGTAGCGACCATCCTCCCTTATCAGGGCTCCATGGAGCAGATGTACGAGGAGCTTTTGCAAAGAGAAGAGGAGAGGGGAGCGAATGTGGAAGTAGAATGGCGTGACAAACAGGGGAAAAGCAGGAAAACGCCTGTGATGATACTGGTTCAGCAAGCAGAGAATCCCTTGTACTTGGTTCATTTTTACCAATTGGCTAAAGAAACCGATCAGGTCTTGTCTCAGCGGCTCATGACCAAGCTGACCTACGATACGAGCATAGGGCTGTTTATTCTCGATGAGCGTTCGCGCATTGTCGAGGCCAGTCAGACAGCCTGCAAGCTTTTGGGCATGGAGCGGCTCAATGTCATCAACAAGCACGTGGATGAAGTATTCAGCGGGATTCCGGAGCCGCATCGGCTGATTAAAAAAGAGCTTCTGGAAGGCGTGAAGCTGCAAAACGTCGCGACGTCCTGGACGAATGACAATCAGCGCTATGAGCTGATCGTCGACGCCAATACGCTGCAGGACGAGTCGGGCAAAACGGTCGGAGCTTTTATCCTGTTTAAAGACATTACCAACCTGCGTTCTTTTGAGCAAAAAATCGAGCGGAACGAGCGGTTGGCGATGATCGGGCAGATTGCCGCTGGCACGGCCCATGAAATTCGCAATCCGCTGACCTCCATCAAAGGGTTTTTGCAGATGTTTCTCAAGTCTTTTACCGACAGCGGCATGGATCGGGAAAAGACTTATACGGAAATTATGCTGACGGAAATCAATCGGATCAATTCGCTGGTCAGCGAGTTTTTGCTCCTGAGCAAGCCGCGTGATATTCAATATGCCATGGTCGACCTCAATACGGTTTTTGATGAAATCATGCCGATTGTCGAATCGCAGGCACTCCTGTACGGAATCGAAGTTCGGTTCACCTCTCGCGGCAAGCTTCCGATGGTAGTGGGCGATACCGAGCTGCTGAAGCAAGTATTCATCAACATATGCAAAAACGGAATCGAAGCGATGGGCGAGCAGGGAACTTTGCAAATTTCCCATCATCTCGACCAGGACGGAGACAAGATGAGCATCGACATCCACGATACAGGGCCGGGTATTCCGCTCTACATTATCGACAAGATTTTCGATCCGTTTTTTACGACAAAAGAAGAAGGGACAGGGCTTGGCTTGTCTGTCTGTCAAAAAATCATCCACGACATCGGCGGCCAGATTCGCGTGTCGTCCAAAGGGTACGGGACGACCTTCCACATCATGCTGCCGTATCTGTAAAGGTCCAGTCTCGACAAAAGCGTCCCGCACACTTGTGAACGGGGCGTTTTCTTTGTATGAACGGTACCAATCGTGTATAATGAATAGGATATGGAAGAGGACTGTGCAGATGGGGAGTGTCACACGAACATGGCTTATACCGCGCTATACCGCGTATACCGGCCGCAGACGTTTCAGGATGTAGTCGGACAAGAACATGTGACGATAACCTTGCGTAATGCTTTACGCGAAAATAGGCTTTCTCATGCTTATTTGTTCAACGGTCCCCGAGGTACGGGAAAGACAAGTGCGGCCAAAATTATGGCCAAGGCAGTGAACTGCGAGCAGCCGATTGATGGCGAGCCGTGCAATCAATGTGAGACATGCAAAGCGATTTCCAATGGTTCGGTAACTGATGTGCTGGAGATCGACGCCGCCTCCAACCGCGGGGTCGAGGAAATCCGGGACATTCGCGATAAGGTGAAGTTTGCTCCGAGCGACGTCAAGTACAAGGTGTACATCATTGACGAGGTGCATATGCTGACGACAGAGGCATTCAACGCCCTGTTGAAAACGCTGGAGGAGCCGCCTTCCCACGTCATCTTTATTTTGGCCACGACAGAGCCGCACAAGCTGCCGGCGACGATTATCTCCCGTTGCCAGCGCTTCGATTTTCACCGGATTCCGTTAAAGGTGATGGTCAATCTGCTGCAGCGGATTTGTCAGTCGCAAGGAGTGCAGGTCGAAGAACAGGCCTTGCAGCTCGTGGCGAAGATGGCGGAGGGCGGGGCGCGTGACGCGCTGAGCTTGCTGGACCAGGCGATCAGCTACAGCAAGGATCAGGTGCGCGCCAGCGATATCATGCAGATCACGGGTACGGTGGCCCAATCGTATTTTTCCGTCCTCGCGAGATATATTGCCCAAAACGATGTCGCGCAGGTGATGGAACAATTCGATCGGGTAATGGTGCAAGGAAAAGACCCGGAGCAGTTCTTGCACGATTTTCTCTACTATTACCGCGACATGCTGTTGCTGAAAACAGCGCCGCAACTGGAGGAGATTGTGGAGCGAACCATGATCGACGACCAGTTCCAGGAGGTTGCCAAGCTGTATTCTTTGCCAGCCCTGTATGCGACGATCGAGACGTGCAACCAGGCGCTGTCCCAGTTGAAATGGTCGACGTATGCGCGGGTGCTGGTGGAGCTGACACTGGTGAAGCTGTGCCAGCCAAACGCCCAGGTAGCGGTGGCGACAAGCGGAACGGCGCCAGCGGTCGGCAACGAGGAACTGACCGCTATGGCGATACGGCTCAGTACTTTGGAGCAGCGGCTGAATCAGGTGCTGCAAGGCCAAGTCAGCTTGCCCGGCCAGCAAAAGTCCGAGGAGCCGCGCAAAAGCGAGCCGAGACGCGTGGTAGCAGCCGCAGGCGGCGGTTCGCGAACACCGCTCAATCGCGTCAGGGAAGTAGCCAAGGCGCTGGATGAGAATTTGACCAGACAGGTTCGGGGGCAGTGGAGCCAGATTTTAACCGAGCTGAAAAAGATCAAAATCCAGTATCAGGCGTGGCTGGTCAACGGTCAGCCTGTAGCCGCCGGGAACGATGCGGTGATCGTCACTTTTTCCAGCGCGATCCATTGTGATAAAACCATGGAGCCTGAACTGAAGGGCGTCGTGGAGCGAGTCATGTCTACTGTGCTGGGAAGGCCGTTGCAACTGTTGTCCGTCATGGAGGAAGAATGGCAAGGCATCGACCAGCAGGCGGCAGCGCAAAAAGACGGCCCGGCCACAGAGCAGGAAGATCCGTTTCTGGCAGAAGCGATCAAGCTTGTAGGGGAAGGACTCATAGAAGTAAAAGACTAGCCAGTCAAAACAATCGACAATCATAGGGAGGATACCTGAATGAAAAACATGCAGCAAATGCAACAGATGATGAAGCAAGTGAAGAAAATGCAGGAAGAAATGCAAAAAACGCAGGAAGCGCTGAAAGACAAAATCGTCGAAGGCTCTGCGGGCGGCGGCGCGGTAATCGTCAAAGCCGATGGACACAAGCAAGTCAGAGACATCGTCATCAAGCCGGAAGTCGTTGATCCGGAAGATGTGGAAATGCTGCAAGACCTGGTGCTGACAGCCGTGAATGACGCGCTGCGCAAAGCGGATGAAATGATGGGCAAAGAAATGGGCAAATTCACCGGAGGCATGAACATCCCGGGCCTGTTCTAAAATCGGGCAGGAAAAGAGGTTATTCGCGATGTTCTATCCAGAGCCGGTCTCCAAGCTGATCGAAGGCTTTATGAAACTGCCCGGCATCGGTCCCAAAACCGCTGGGCGGCTTGCTTTTTTTGTGCTGAACATGAAAGAAGACGACGTGCTTGATCTGGCAAAGGCGTTGGTCAACGCCAAGCGCCAGCTTCACTATTGCTCGGTCTGCAACAACATTACTGATCTTGATCCGTGCCACATTTGCCGGGACAAACGCAGAGATGGCTCGATCATTTGCGTCGTCCAGGAACCGCGCGATGTCGTGGCGATGGAAAAGACGAAAGAGTTCGAGGGCTACTATCACGTGCTGCACGGCGCGATTTCTCCGATGGACGGCATCGGGCCGGAGGACATCCGCATTCCTGATCTGCTGAAGCGACTCGGCGACGAACAGGTGAAGGAAGTGATCCTCGCCACCAATCCGAACATCGAAGGCGAAGCCACGGCGATGTACATATCGCGGCTCATCAAGCCGTTCGGAATCCGCGTGACGCGAATCGCGCACGGATTGCCGGTGGGTGGAGACCTGGAATACGCGGACGAGGTTACCTTGAGCAAAGCGTTGGAAGGCAGGCGCGATCTATAAGAGTGAAAAAGAAGACGGGGGAACTGCCTGTCTTTTTTTCGTTTAGGCGACAAGGAGGGGCACGATGCCTGTTATTCGCATGGAGTTTACGATTCAGGCGCCGCAGCAGATTTGCTTTGATGCGGCGCGCAGCATTGACTTGCACATGGAGTCTACCGCCAGTACGCGGGAAAAGGCGATCGGCGGGGTCACCAGCGGATTAATCAACCTGGGCGAGACGGTTACGTGGGAAGCGGTCCATTTTGGAATCAAGCAGCATTTGACTGCCAAGATTACGGAAATGGAAGCGCCCCGTTATTTTGTCGATGAAATGGTCTCCGGCGCGTTCAAGCGTTTCCACCACACGCATGAGTTCGTGCCGCTGGGCGAGAACGAAACGAAAATGCTGGACACTTTTGACTATTCCTCTCCTTTTGGCATCTTGGGAAAGCTGTTTGACTGGCTGGTGCTTGAGGCGTACATGACCCGTTTTTTGCGCACGCGAAACGAGTACATCAAGCAGGCAGCCGAAGCAAAGGCCCGGGCTTTGCAGCAGGAAAGCAAGAAATCGTGAGAAGACGGCGGACTTTTTTTCGTGGACGAGACATAGAGTTGAAGTAGGAGCGTGAGGAAATGCTGACAGGACCAGGACCGTCGCTTGCGAGTTGGGCTGGGCGACAAAAGTCCACGCCGTGGGCGATCATGCTGTTTATCGGGTATTGGCTGATGTTTGCGGCCGAGTTTTCCATGATTCGCTTTCGTCTCGGAGAGGACGGCAAGTGGATTGCTTCTACGGCAGACCAACCACAGGCATGGGTAGGGCTGCTTGTTTTTGGGGTCGCGGTGCTTAGCGTCATCGCAGCCGTCGGCTTCATTTACGGCCTCGCGCGTGAAAGCAGGCAGACCTTGTGGCTATGGGGAAATCGCGAGCTGACAGGCAACGACGTGGTGCACATCGTGGCGTGGATGCACGTGTTTCAGACGGCGGTGCTGATCTTGTACGGTTTCGTGCTGGAAGACTCGCTATTTGCTGTCGGAACGGTTGCGGGCACATTGGAGTCGGCTGTCTTTCAATTGTTTCTGCTCATCCTGATTCCGCTGTGGTTTCGCGGACGGCTAGGGGAAATCGGGGTGTGCCGACCCGTTCGGATCAAGCAAATGCTCGTCTTGCTGCTGGTGCTGTTCCTGCTGATTGTGCTTTTGCTGGACGTGCTGGTGACCAATCCGATAGCCGACTGGCTTGGGCTGTCGCTGTCTTCGGAGCGAGAGCAGCAGATTGAAAAGGAGATTGTTTCGGCGAAGGATACCGATTTGCTGGCGGCGCTGGCATCGCTTGCGGTCATAGGGATCATGGTGCCGATCGCAGAGGAAATTTTGTTTCGCGGTGTGATTCAGACTTATCTGGTTCGGCGCGTAGGAGCAGTGGCAGGCATTGTGCTCAGTAGCTTCTGGTTTGCTCTTTTGCACATTGACGTGGCATTGTTTGCGCCGCTGTTTGTCATCGGGCTTTTGCTGGGCTTTGTCCGGCACCGCTACCAGTCGATCTGGGGAGCTGTGCTGCTGCACGCGGTGAACAACATGACGGGGGTTTTGTATTACTTTAACTAAAGGAGGGTCTGCAGGTTGAGCAGGTGGGGCAAAAAAGAGCGGGTTGTCATTGACTGGGATGCCGAAAGTCTGGATGTAGCCGTGAATCAGGCCCGTGAGGATTGGCAGCATGCCCGCCATCTCGTCGAGGTCAGCGAGCCGGATGGCGGTTTGGAGGATGTCATCTACTATTTGCACGTAACGGAAAAGCGGTATATGTACTTGCTGGCACAGGCAAAACGCGAGCGGCATCGCAAGCACGCGTAGGAGGGGGCAATCATGGCTACGGGGTGGATCATCGCTCTGATTATTGTCGGGATTTTGCTTTTGACAGCGGCAAGCAAGTCTGTGACTACGCCGATCAGGTGGATCGGCTTTGGAGTCATGCAGGTTGTCATTGGCGCCATTTTGTTGTTTTTCACCAATCTGGTTGGCGAGTTGGCCAGCTTCCACATTCCGATCAACCCGGTCACCGCGCTGGTCGCCGGATTTCTCCGCCTGCCAGGACTCGCCGCCCTGATCGTCATCAAACTGTGGATTATGTCCTGACGATTTTTAACCATCTGTTTTCAAAAAGGCAATGCCGCGGTTCTCGTATTTGACCCGGCTTTCGCTGGGTTGGCGAAAAGAAGCGAGCAGGGCAATCAAGCGAGGCAACGCCACGATCACGACACCGCCGAGCAAAGTAAGCCCGTAGTCGGCCGAAAGCCAGACGTACGCTCCGGCCGCAATGAAGACGCTGCCGAACAGCACCGTGCACTCGCTGGCCCGATAAACGGACAGCGGCACGGGAAGCAGGTACCCGGCCCCCCACCATGGAGAGACGAGCATGTCGGCGGTTGTCCGTGGCTTTTGCGAGCGCAGGCGAGCGTAGAGCCGAAAAATGAACAGGTGGCAGATCGGCACAACGGGCAGGATCGCCAGCGTGACGACGAGCGAGGCGACAGGCACCTGCAACAGCATGGAGCTGCCGATCAGGGACAGGCCGATCAGCACGAGCTGAAGCAAATACCCGATCAGCCCCCAGCGAAAACGGTAGAGCAGCTTGTAGCTGTAAATCGTATGTTGGTGGGCATGTCCCTTCATAAAAAGTCACTTCCTTTGCGGTCTGGTTGTCGAGACTGGCATGTATGTACGACAGCGATCACGCTGTTGCTGTTCTTTTCCCCATTATCGCACAGTCGCAAATCTTGAGAAAGCCAGTACCTGATGCTGACAAGCCGTTGGTCCTTTGCCGGACTGGCGGCTTTTTTGTACAGATAAGTGCAACTATGGCTGCGCCAAGCCATTGGCGCAGCCAAGTTTTCTAACCGTTTGCGGCCTGGAAAACAGTACGCTTCCGGCAGGCAAACGAAGCCGCTGATGTGATGGGCAAGCGGTTTATGGGTACGCTAAAAAGGAATGAATTGGGATCGGCCGTGATTGGGCACGAAAGATGCGGCGAAACATGCCGCCAAGCCAGAGGGGAGGAGGAGGACATTTGCGCCATCAGCGTATGAAGTTATGGGTCGCTGCTGAGCAAACCTTACACAAGTGGGGCGAGTCGCTAAAAGAATGTGGAATTGATCTGCTCGTCGCGCAAAAAGAGGAACCCGCCGAAGAGGTGGACGGGCTTTTGCTGACGAGGCTGGGCGATTACAGCCGCCTGCAGGAGCTCGGCGGAAACAGCTTGCGCCAGGAAAAAAGCCCCGTTTTGCTGCTTGTATTTGGAGACGAAGCGCCGTATGGCTGGGCTGATGAGCTGGCGGCAGCGTGCGAGGCCAGCCAAAAGCCGTATGAAGTGGTGCGGATGAGCCTGTGGTCAGGAAAGGAACGGGTGCTGCTCGGGGGCGGTCCGGTCGGACAACAGATGCGCCGCCTCTGTCGGCTGCTCGCTGACCACGGCAAATTGTCCATGGTATGCGGACGGCGGGAGGTAGATGAAGCGATTCGCCAGCTCCCCCGCTATTTGGCGTGGAAGGAACGATTTTATTGGGAGATGGGCGAGGCGTGTGACGACAACGGCGTATCGCTCAAGCAGGTGTCCCGGGCGTTGGGGCTGGACACGCGAGTCGGGCAAGGCTGGTTAGACCCCGTGCACCAGGATCATTCGCTTGTCTGCGCGTGGCTCGTGCGGGAATGCCAACATGTCCTGCAAAAAACGAAAATCGAGCGAATCGCGCTGATTGGCCCGGCAGACTTGTGGAACAAAATGCCCCAAGGCTGGCTTGCCGATAAGGCGGTCGCTGTGTACACGGGGACGGACGAGCCATTTCCGAACGAGGCACGTCCGGGGTGGGTCCGTTGCGATTCCTGGAAGGCCGCTGTGCAGGAAGCCGATTTGCTTGTGATCGGTGACGGGCTGGAGGTGGTCGCCGAGCTGTCCTTGCAAGAGCTGGCCCACACGATGCGACAATCGCTGGTCGTTGATGCAGCCTCCTGTTTTCCTGCCCAAGAAGCCCAGCTCTTTTGCAAAGGTTACCGAGCTGTCGGCGAAAAGACGAACGTTTGGGAATGATGCCGATTATAATGGGGTATAATGGTTGGTAGATTGAGGAAAAGGGCAGGCGTTTTACTATGGAAAAAGTTGCTCAGCGATGTATCGTCTGTGAACAGGAGCAAAATGACGGAATCGCCATTTGCGAGCAGTTTATTTGCCAGAAATGCGAACAGGAAATGGTAAATACCGACGTCCAGGACGAAAAGTATCCGTTTTTTATCCACCAGATGAGACGTATTTGGCTGCGAAAAGATGCGTGACGGAAAAAGGCATCGGCATTCCCGGTGTCTTTTTTCGTTTGCCAAAAAGCTTGGCAAAATTCCGTTATTCCCTTGTCAAATCATGCTAAAATAATGGGTAATTCATTCATGACAAAGGACGTGAGTCGCGCGTGCTTACGAGAGATGCTGAATTTCGGGAGCGGCAAAAGCGTGCGCCCCTGTATGAACATCTGGAACGGCACGCGAGGCATCGCCCGCATCCGTTTCATGTGCCAGGACACAAGATGGGCCACAGCTTTGACAGCCACGCCAAGCAGCGGTTTCAATCCATACTGGAGCTGGATTTGACAGAAATCACCGGAACCGATGACCTGCACCAGCCCCAGGGCGTGATTGCAGAAGCCCAGGCGTTGGCTGCGGAGGCTTTTTCAGCCGAAGAGACGAGATTTTTGATTGGCGGCAGTACAGTCGGAAACATCGCCCTCATCATGACGGTATGCCGGCCTGGAGATAAAATTTTGGTACAACGCAACTGCCATAAATCTGTTTTTCACGGAATCATCCTGGCGCGGGCGACGCCTGTATTTTTGGTGCCGGCCGTAGATTTGGCAACAGGCGTGGCTGCGGGAGTCAGACGCGAGGATGTGGAGCGTGCCCTGCAAGCACACCCGGATGCCAAGGCTGTTTTTTTGACGAATCCAACCTACTACGGGATGGGGATCGACTTGGCAAAAATGGCGGCAATCGTGCATCGGCACGACATTCCGCTGTTGATCGACGAAGCGCATGGAGCGCACTTTGGCTTCCATCCGGCTTTTCCTCTCTCGGCGATGCAGTCGGGGGCGGATGCGGCCGTGCAGTCCACGCATAAAATGGCTTCGGCCATGACGATGTCCTCCATGCTGCATTTGCAGGGCGAACGAATAGACCGGGAACGGCTGTATCGGCAGCTTGCCATGCTACAGTCTTCCAGCCCGTCGTATGTTTTGATGGCTTCGCTCGACCTGGCCAGACGCCATCTGGCGTTGGAGGCTCACGAGGAATGGGAGCGGCTGCTGCCGCTTTTGGACAAGCTGCAGGAGCGAACAGCCCAGATGGAGTGGCTGGAGTGGCCGCAGCCGTGCGCAAGCCGGGTGTACACGACATTTGATCCGTTGAAGCTGTTTTTGCATTTGCGAACCGGACAGATGAGCGGGTTTGCCCTGCAGGAATTGATGGAAAGGCACGGACTTTTTCCCGAGCTGGCCGACGAGTCGCACGTGCTGTTGGCCGCGTCAGCGGGAACCTCTCTGCGGGATCTGGAGGCGCTCCTTCGCTTGCTGGAATCCATCTCGCCGGAGGTAGAGCTGGAAGAGGAGCGGATTTTGCTGCATGGCGTAGTCTCCTCGCATTACTTGCGCAAGCAGGCTGTGCCGATGCACGAGGCTGTCGACCGTCCGCGGGAGACGATTCCGCTGGAGCGGGCGTTGGGACGGGTAGTTGCGGAGATGGTCATCCCTTATCCGCCAGGCATTCCGGTGTTGGTGCCGGGAGAGCGCATGGACGAGGAAGGCTTGGCGATGCTTGCCGAGCTGCGGAGGGGACATACCCGTTTTCACGGGGTACAGGATGATCGGCTGCAAACGATTCAAGTATTGCGTTAATTTATAGCTGGCAAGCATGCGGCCTGTGACAGCAGGTACGGAAGGAGTATGGAAGTGACAACAGGACAAAAAGGCCGATTTTTTACAATCGAAGGCGGAGAAGGAGCGGGGAAATCGACCGTGATCGCCAAGCTGTACGAGGAGCTGAGCGCGCGCGGAGTGGACGTGCTGTTGACGCGCGAGCCGGGCGGTATTGATATTGCGGAGAAAATCAGGGAAATCATCCTCAATCCGGCGCATACACAGATGGACGAGCGGACGGAAGCGCTGCTGTACGCTGCGGCGAGACGCCAACATTTGGCGGAAAAAGTGCTGCCGGCTCTGGCGGCTGGCAAGCTCGTGCTGTGCGACCGTTTCATCGACAGCAGCCTTGCTTACCAAGGCCATGCGCGGGGACTTGGCATTGATGCGGTGTACGAGATCAACCGCTTTGCCGTCGGGGATTGCATGCCGGAGCTGACGCTGTTTTTTGACGTGAAGCCCGAGACGGGGCTTGCGCGGATCAACAAAGCGCGCGGCCGGGAGGTCAATCGCCTCGATCTGGAAGACATCCGCTTTCACCATCTGGTCAGGGAAGGGTACCGACTGGTGATGGAAAGAGAGCCGGAGCGCTTTGTCGTCATTGATGCCGAGCAACCGATGGAGCAGGTGTACGAGTCGGCACTGCGCGCATTGCTTGCCAGATTGTAAGGTTCGCAGTACCGTATGTACAGGTACATACTGTATAATATGTTTAGGCGAAATATCGTACCAAGCCTACGTGTTTTTCATACAATGAAGCAAACCATGCGGGATTGATTCTTGCGGAAAGGGTGATAGCCGATGAAAATGGTAGTTGCGGTCGTCCAGGACAAAGATAGTGGTCGTCTGTCTCAACAACTGGTGAAGAAAGGGTTTCGCGCGACGAAGCTCGCCAGTACCGGAAGCTTTTTGCGAGCTGGCAACACAACGTTTTTGATCGGTACGTCTGACGAAAGCGTGCCGGAAGTAATCGACATCATTGCGCACCACTGCAAATCCCGCAAGCAAATGGTCACTCCCGTTTCCCCTCTCAGCAATGCGGTAGATTCGTTCATGCCGTACCCGTTGGAAGTGCAAGTGGGCGGAGCCGCTGTGTTTGTGCTCGACGTCGGAGAGTTCCACTCGTTCTGACGCAATGCGACCCGGCGCAACTGCAATCTGCAATGAATCCTTCTTCCAATCTACAGGTTCCTGCTCTCTTTTTTCGCCGCTTTCGTTTATACTTGATCTAACGGGGAAAAAATCCTCTACTGATCGGTTCTGTGGGGTGGCGTGATGAAAATCGGCGACGGGCCAAGACCTAAGCTGGACATGATAAAAACCGCGGATTCGCGGAGAAATCCTCAGCTCGAAAAGCTGAATTTTGGCACGATGATGCAAGGAGAAGACGAGCGCATGTCCCAGGAGCTGCTCAACCGGCTGCTCGGCGACATTGACAGGATGGGGCAAATTCTCGCCAGATCCCGCTCGGTTCGCGACTTCTATTCCTATAAAAACCTCGTCAAACAGTTCATGGAGGAAGCCGTCAAGTACGGCGTCGCCCTGGATGACCGGCGAGGAATGAATCGGCGAGGCCGTAGCAGGCTGTACAAAATCGTCAAACAGGTCGATGCCGAGCTGTTGCGTCTGACAGACGAGTTGCTTAGCGATCAGGCACCGACGATTGATTTGTTGGCCCGGATTGGCGAAATCCGCGGCATGCTGATTAATTTGTATTTTTAGTGGGTGTGAAACCATTATGACATGGACCCGTTTTTCCCAGCAGCCACGCGCTTCGGAGCTGCTGTACCATAGCCTGCTCAACAACAGACTGGCGCACGCTTATTTGCTCGCCGGTCCCAAGGGAGCAGGCAAAAAGCAGATGGCCCTGCATCTGGCGAAGTCCCTTTTTTGTCCGGAAAGGGAAGCGGACGCCTGCGGGGCCTGTGTTACATGCAGGCGGATTGAAGGGGGAAACCACCCCGATGTGCTGTTTATTACACCGGACGGGGCCTCAATAAAAATCGACCAGATTCGCGCGCTGCAAAAAGAAATGGCGATGCGTGCGGTAGAGTCCGGGCACAAGGTGTACATCGTTGAACACGTCGACAAAATGACGACCCAGGCCTCCAACAGCCTGCTGAAGTTTTTGGAGGAGCCGCCCGCTGGCGTGCTTGCCTTGCTGTTGACGGAACACAGCCACTCGATCCTCCCGACGATTTTATCCCGATGCCAAATCGTTCAATTCTCGCCACTTTCTGCCGAAGCGATCGCCGAACAACTCCGGGCAGACGGCATTACAGCCGGGATGGCGCAGGTTGCCTCCCACATTACGACAAATGTGGAAGAGGCCAAGGCACTCAGCCAATCAGAATCGTTTGCACAGCTAAGAAATCTAGTGATACAATTGAGCCATGAGTGCAAACAGCGTAATTCGTCTGCGCTCTTCACCATCCATGATATGTTGCAAAAGAGCGACAAAATCAAAGAGGAACTACCCCTCTTTTTAGATTTGCTCATCCTTTGGCTGCGCGATATCCTGTATGTGCAAGTAGGCAGGCATGCCCATCTCATTAACAGCGACCAACAGGATGTGCTGCAAGGACAAGCACTGGTATGGACAAAAGCTGAGCTCTTGCATGGGATAGATTTGGTCATGGATACGAAAAATCGGATAGAGCGAAACGCCAACGCACAGTTGGCTCTTGAGCGGTTGGTTCTTCAATTCCAGGAGGGATAACCCTTGTATGAGGTTGTTGGGGTCCGTTTTAAAAAAGCGGGCAAAATATATTACTTCGACCCTGACCGACTGCCGATAGAGAAAGATTGCACCGTAATCGTCGAAACGGCGAGAGGGGTCGAATATGGCAAGGTCGTCATCGGCAAAAAAGAAGTCGCTGAGTCCGATGTGGTGTTACCGCTCAAAAAGGTCATTCGTATGGCTGACGAAAAAGACGCAAAGCAGGTTGATGAAAACAAGCAAGCTGCCAAGAATGCCTTTGCCGTGTGCCAGACGAAGATCAAGGAGCACAAGCTCGATATGAAGCTGGTCGATGTGGAGTACACATTTGACCGCAACAAGATCATTTTTTATTTTACCGCGGACGGCAGGGTTGATTTCCGCGAGCTGGTAAAAGACCTCGCTTCCGTGTTCCGCACTCGCATTGAGCTGCGTCAGATTGGCGTGCGTGACGAAGCGAAGATGCTGGGCGGCATTGGCCCCTGTGGCAGGCTGCTTTGCTGTTCGACTTTCCTCGGCGATTTCGAGCCTGTTTCGATTAAAATGGCCAAGGATCAAAACCTTTCGTTGAATCCAGCAAAAATCTCCGGTCTGTGCGGTCGGTTGATGTGCTGTTTAAAATACGAGAATGACAACTACGAAAGCACGCGTGATGAAATGCCGGATGTCGGCAAAATGGTCACTACCCCGATGGGAAATGGACGAGTCGTTTCCGTTAACGTACTGGATCAGTCCGTTCAGGTGGAGCTTTCGATCGACAAACGCATCACAGAGTTTGGCTTAGATGAGATTGCGATAGGGCTCCCCACCTATGAATAAAGTGTGGGGGTAGGGGAGAGGTGAGCTAGTGGACAAACGGGAAATCTTCGTCAAGATGGCGAGCATTGAAGAACGAATTGGGGACCTGTACAAAGAGATCGGTGAGTTGAAAGACGTCATCGTCGTTTTGATGGAGGAAAACGCCCAATTACTCGTTGAAAACCAGCATCTTCGCAACCGACTGGAAAAGAAAAAGACTGGCTCTCCGGCAAAACAAAAGGGAGCAAACCCTGTCGCCAAGGAGAAAGCGAAAAAAGCCGTGGTCGGGGAAGGGTACGACAACCTTGCCCGCCTGTATGCAGAAGGGTTTCACATCTGCAACGTGCATTTCGGCAGTCTGCGCAAAGAAGGGGATTGTCTGTTCTGTCTCTCGTTTTTGAGCGGCGGCCCTCAAAAATAAAAGGTGACGAGCGATCACCACATGGAGAAAGCGACCTGTGCCACGTGTCAGGTCGCTTTTTCCAAGACAAGGAAAAAAGGAGTAGGGAACAAAGGATGGAACCAGTCATTAACGTGCCGCTCTATGATGCGGAGCGCATTGACGATTTATTGACTCACGAAATGAAAATTATCCAGAGCCACGAGGTGTTCTGTTTTTCGATGGACGCCGTGCTGCTGGCGCGGTTTGCGTCCGTTCCCAAGCGCGGGAGAGTGCTCGACATGTGCACGGGCAACGGAGCGATCCCGCTTATCATGACCACGCGCACACCGGAAGCGCGTTTTGATGGCATCGAAATTCAGCAGCGGCTGTTCGACATGGCGAGCCGCAACGTGACGCTCAACGGACTGACGGAGCGGATCGAGATGCACCACGGAGATGTCAAGGACGCGGTATCGCTTTTCGGGCACGGGAAATTCGATCTGATTACGTGCAATCCGCCTTATATGCCTGCGACGAGCGGGGAGAAAAATGTAAGCGAGCATTTTGCAATCGCCCGTCATGAGATTTTGCTCTCGCTGGAAGACGTCATTCGCGTGGGCAGCCAGTTGTTGAAAAACGGCGGCAAGCTCGCTCTCGTTCATCGCTCGACGCGGTTGATCGACATTATTTCCTTGATGCGCCAGTACGGAATCGAGCCGAAGCGGATGCGTCTGGTTTACCCGCGCAAGGAAGCCGAGCCGAATATGGTGCTGATCGAAGGAATCAGGGGTGGCAAGCCGGAGCTGAGGATTCAGCCGCCGCTGATTGTCTATGAGAATGGTGAGGAATACTGTGAAGAACTGCAAGAAATTTACTTCGGCAGACGAGATTCCCTCGCATAAAAGCCATTTTGTCTACATTCTCGCCTGCGCGGACGGCTCCTTGTACACCGGCTATACGACGGAGTTGCTGCGCCGCCTGGCGATGCACAATGAAGGCAAAGGGGCGAAATACACCAGAGGGCGCGGGCCGCTTGCGCTTGTCTTTTGGGAAGAAGGGCCTGACCGTTCGTGGGGCTTGAAGCGCGAGGAAGGAATCAAACGGCTGAATCGCAAGCAAAAAGAACAGTTGATTGGAGGGACGCCGCGATGAATATACAGCGCAGCTTTGCGCAGGAAGAAACAGGTGTCCTGTATCTGGTCGCTACGCCAATCGGCAATCTCGATGATATGACGGTCCGTTGCCTGGAAACGCTGCGGGCGGTTGATGTGATTGCCTGCGAGGATACGCGTCAAACAAGGAAGCTGTTGAACCATTTTCAAATCGAAAAGCGCACCGTGAGCTATCACGAACATAATAAGGAAGCGAGCGGTCAGGGGCTGCTGCAATGGCTGGCCGAAGGAAAACAGATCGCGCTGGTGAGCGACGCCGGACTTCCGGCGATATCCGATCCGGGCGCTGATCTCGTGCGCGATGCGGTCGCTGCCGGATACCCCGTCGTTCCGGTGCCAGGAGCCAACGCAGGGCTGACGGCGTTGATCGCTTCGGGGCTGCCGACAGACCGCTTTGTCTTTTGCGGCTTTATCGGCCGGGAAAACAAGGAGCGGCGCGAAGAGCTGGAACGACTCAAGCGCTACCCGGAGACGCTGATTTTTTATGAAGCGCCGCACCGCATCGAGAAGACGATTGCGGCCATGCGGGAAGCGTGGGGGAATCGGCGGGCCGTGCTGGCGCGCGAGCTGACCAAGCGCTACGAAGAGTTCGTGCGCGGCACTTTTGATGAGCTGCTGGAATGGCTGGGCAATGGCGAAGTGCGCGGCGAGTTTTGCGTGATTGTCGAAGGCTTTACAGGCACAACCGCTGCTGAAGCAGACGAGGAAAACATCTGGTGGCAGCAGTTGAGCATTGTCCAGCATGTCGAGCATTACTGCGAGCAAGGCTTGAGCAAAAAAGAGGCGATCAAACAGGCGGCAGACGATCGCGGTTTGCCCAAGCGCGACGTCTACAACGAATACCACCGCGACCAGGAAGACGAGTAAGATGAGCAGGAAGCTGACCGAACGGGTCGGCTTTTTCTTTTCGTCCGATCAACCAGCGCAGCAGCGACGCAGGCAATACAAATAGCCTCCGCGAAGCTTGTCCCTTTGCGAAGGCATATCGTATGTAAATCAAGTACGTATGGAAATGAGTGTTTAGCGTTTAACAACAGGCATCTCGGTCAGGCAATCCTGGCACACGATTTTACCTTTAAAATGAGATACTTTATCAGCGTTTCCACAGAAGATGCAAGCAGGCTCGTATTTTTTCAGGATGATGCGCTCGCCATCTACGTAAATTTCCAATGCGTCTTTTTCCGCGATGCCCAGTGTGCGGCGCAATTCGATCGGAATAACGACACGACCCAGTTCATCTACTTTACGAACAATCCCTGTTGATTTCATCATAGTAAATTCTCCTCTCAAGTCTTCATATGTCGATGTATTGGTAAACGCTCATCATTAATCGTCAATATTCGACATTATCTGTTGGGATTATCATACCAGCGATTCCCAAAGGTGTCAACATCATTTTGACAAATCTTTGAAAAGCAAAGTTTTTTTTGAAAACAGGAAAGCTGATATATCAGCGTTTCGTAGAAAAGTGGAAACGGTATGGAAAATTTTATGGATAAAATTAACTGGGAGAAATGCGTGTCCAATCGGTCACTTTATGTCGAATAAAGCCGCGCCCATTCGACAAAAAAGCCTTGTCTTCTCTTTTTTGCCTTTTCCTGTCATGTATAAAATAAATCGTAGCCGTTCGGCCCTCCTGGATGTTTACAAAACAAGTCGGTCGTGTACAATAGAGGGTAAATGAGGGAATTGATAGCAAAACGACTATGATGGGAAGAGTAAGCCGATCCTCCTTATCCCAGAGAGCCGGGGTAGCTGAAAACCGGCATAAGCGAGCAGGCTGAACATGGCCCCAGAGTCTTGCAGATGAACAGCCACGGAAATGACCGTGCCCAGTAGTTTGTGACGTCGGCCCACGTTACGGGCAGAGTCTGTTTCAGACTCACCAAGTCCGTTGGCCGCGAGGGGAACGGAGCATTTGGGTGGTACCGCGAGTTAGAGCTCGCCCCAATTTTTGGGGTGGGCTTTTCTATTTTTCTAAACGTTATCAGGAGGGGCTAGGTTGCATGAAACCAACATATTACATCACCACACCGATTTACTATCCAAGCAACAAGCTGCACATCGGCAATGCCTACACGACAATTGCTTGTGATGCTCTGGCGCGCTACAAACGTTTGCGCGGCTATGACGTCTACTACCTGACAGGTACGGACGAGCATGGACAAAAGCTTCAGGAGCGCGCAGCCGAAGACGGCAAACAGCCGCTGGAGTTCATCGATCCGGTTGTTGACTGGATTCGCGACCTGTGGCAAAAACTGGACATCTCCTACGACGATTTCATCCGCACCACGCAGCCGCGTCATAAGGAAGTCGTGCAAAAAGTGTTCCAGCGTCTGCTCGATCAGGGCGACATTTACTTGGGCGAGTATGAGGGATACTACTGTGTGCCGGACGAGGCTTTCTGGACCGAGACACAATGTAAGACCGACAAAGGCTACATTTGCCCGGATTGCGGCCGCGAAGTGAAAAAAGTGAAGGAGAAAAACTACTTCTTCCGCTTGTCCAAATACCAGGACAGATTGCTCGCGCACATCGAGGCGAACCCTGACTTCATCCAACCGGAGAGCCGCCGCAACGAGATGATTAACAACTTCCTCAAGCCGGGCCTCCAGGATTTGTCCGTATCCCGCAGCACGTTTGACTGGGGGATCAAAGTGCCGAGCGATCCTGAGCACGTCATTTACGTCTGGATCGACGCGTTGACCAACTACATTTCCGCGCTCGGCTACTTGTCTGACGACGACAGCAAATACCGCCGTTTCTGGCCTGCGAATGTGCATATGGTGGGAAAAGACATTTTGCGCTTCCATACGATCTACTGGCCGATTTTGCTGATGGCGCTCGATGTGCCGCTGCCAAAACAAGTTTTCGGTCATGGCTGGCTGCTGATGCCGGACGGAAAAATGTCCAAATCCAAAGGCAACGTCATTGATCCGAAGCTGCTGATTGATCGCTATGGCTCCGATGGCGTGCGCTACTTTCTGCTGCGCGAGATCAACTTCGGCCAGGATGGCATTTTCACACCGGAATCGTTTATCCAGCGTCTGAACTACGATCTGGCAAACGACATCGGCAACCTGCTGAGCCGTACCACTACGATGATCGAAAAATATTTCGATGGCATCGTGCCAGCCGCACAAGATGCCGGAGAGCCGGATGACAGCCTGATCGGCCTGGCGATGAAAACAAAGGCGCTGGTCGAGGAGCATATGGAAGAAATGCGTTTCTCCAACGCGCTTGCCCACATCTGGGAGCTGGTAGGACGCACCAACAAATACATCGACGAAACGATGCCGTGGAATCTGGCAAAATCGGAAGAAACCAAGGGACGTTTGGCAACGGTCATGTACAATCTTGCGGAGAGCATCCGCATCACCTCCATTTTGATTCAGCCGTTCATGACCAAAGCTCCGGCGAAAATCTGGGACCAACTCGGAATTCTGGGCAACGAGCAGGCAACAAGCTGGGAATCTGCCGGCGTCTGGGGCGGATTGCCTGCCGGAAGCACTGTCAGCCGCAAAGAGCTGCTGTTCCCGCGCCTGGACGTGCAGGCTGAGCTGGCCTTCATCGACGAATCGACAGCAGAAGCGCGCCGCCAAGCAGAGGAAAACAAGAAAAAGCAAGACGCATTGAAAGGGGAAGCACCTGTGAACGAAACGACTGCCAACCAAGCTGAAGTAACGGAAAAACCAGCAGATGCCAAAGACGAGATCGGCATCGACGATTTTGGCAAAGTAGAGCTGCGCGTCGCGCAAGTAGTGGAGTGCGCGAAGCATCCGAATGCCGACAAGCTGCTGATTTTGCAGCTCGATCTCGGCTATGAGAAGCGCCAGGTTGTCTCCGGTATCGCCAAATACTACACTCCGGAAGAAATGGTCGGCAAAAAAGTAATCCTCGTCGCCAATCTGAAGCCAGTCAAGCTGCGTGGCGAGCTGTCGCAGGGCATGATCCTGGCAGCATCCGCAGGCGACCAACTGACGCTGGCGACAGTCGATCCGAGCATGCCAAACGGAGCGATTGTGAAGTAACGAGGGCTAGGAAAGGAAGGACCTATTTTGCTATTTGAAACGCACGCGCATCTGAACGCGAAGGAATTCGACGAGGATCGCGAGGAGGTCATTGCCCGCGCGCGGGAAAACGGCGTCAGCACGATCGTGAACATCGGGTTTAACGCGGAAACCATCCCGACCTGCATGGAGCTGGCGAAAACCTATGATTTTATTTACGCAGTCGTAGGATGGCACCCTCAGGACGCAAAAGATATGACAGACGAGCATCTGGAATGGATCGAGGAGCTGAGTCGTGATCCGAAAGTAGTGGGGCTGGGCGAAATGGGCCTCGACTACTACTGGGATACGTCGCCAAAAGACGTGCAGGCCGAAGTGTTCCGCAAGCAGATTCGTCTGGCGCGAAAACTCGACATGCCGATCATCATCCACAACCGGGACGCTCACCAGGATGTTTTGACGATCCTCAAAGAAGAGAAGGCAGCAGAAGTCGGGGGAATCATGCACTGCTTCTCGGGTAGCTGGGAGACAGCGAAGCAGGCGCTGGACATGAATTTTTACATCTCGTTCGGCGGCCCGCTGACTTTCAAAAACGCGAAGCAGCCAAAAGAAGTAGCGGCCAAAGTACCGCTCGACAAGCTGTTGATAGAAACAGACTGCCCGTACCTCACTCCTCACCCGTTCCGCGGCAAGCGAAATGAGAGTGGCTACGTGCGCTACGTCTGCGAAGAAATGGCGAACATTCGCGGCCTGTCTTACGAAGAAATGGCGCAAATCACGACGGAAAACGCAAGGCGTCTGTTCCGCCTTCAACCGTAAACAAACCGCAAGCAAAAACGGGAAATCACGACATATCACGTGATTTCCCGTTTTTTTGTTCCTCGATCTTGTTGTTCTACTCGTTTTTGGTGGCGCATACCTTGAACAATGTGTCGAACGATTATTGTCCATCCGACACGGCTCCTCGACAGGAATCTGCTACCATTCGCCATCTGTTTTTTGCTAGTCTGTTAGCATTATCGCTTCGGCCAAGGGAGGGTAAATTTGACAAAGCCGGGAAAGTGACATACAATCAAAGCCGACCTTGCTAAGTACTGGCCACTTCCAGAATATTAGTGCAATTACATCGACCCTTACCTGGCTAGACAGGAGAAGCCTCGTGCTTTTCTAGGAAAAGGAGTGTGGGAAATGGAGTTACGCGCGATATGGGAAAGGTATAAGAATCGGGGACTTGTTCTTTTTGGCGTCCTCTCTCTTGTTCTCATTCCCATGATTGGCTATTTCTCTGCCCAGGCTACCCAGCCAAAACAGGTCACTTTTTCGTTGGACGGAGAAAGCCAGACGGTAGCTACCAAAGCGAGTACCGTTGAGCAGTTCTTGACCGAGCGAAACATTACGGTAACGGAAAAGGATTCCCTTCAACCAACACCTGAGACGAAGCTATCAGACGGAGCAATGATTACTTTACATACAGCCTGGTCCATTCCGGTCCAGGTTGACGGGCAGACAAAAACGATACTGACGCTTAGCCGCGATGTTGCTGGCGCGTTGAAGGACAGCGGCATTGCGCTAGGTGAAAAGGACCGGGTGGAGCCGGCCTTGAGCGCCTCGCTGACCAAAGACTCGACAATCACGATCAAGCGCGTCGTCGAGCAGATGGTAAAAGTCGAGGAGCGAGTTACTTTCCAGGAAATACGCAAAAACGATCCAGCGTTAGAGAAAGGCAAGTCCCGTGTATTGCAAAACGGGCAAGAGGGTAAGGCAATTGCACACTACAAGCTGGTTATGGAAGACGGGAAGGAGGTCTCCCGTGAACTGGTGACAAGAGACGTGCTTGTGCCGAAGAAAGACCAGATCGTGGCGGTGGGAACGGCAGTTCCTGCGCTGCAAAACAACGATCCGTCGCAACGGGTCCTGGTCGCTTCAGCAACGGGTATGGTCTCGCGTGGTGGAAAAGTATTTAGGCCGAAAAAAGTACTGAACGGGGTTACCTTGACCGCCTATTCTCCTGCGGGGGGAGGCAAACACCCTAGCTCGCCAGGCTACGGCCGCACGGCGACGGGCGTGAAGGCCAAGGCAGGTCATACCATCGCTGTAGATCCAAAAGTGATTCCGTATGGCTGGTGGGTTTACATCGAGGGCGTTGGGTATCGCCGGGCAGAAGACACGGGCGGAGCGATGCGTGGCGGCAAAATTGACGTGTTTGTAAGCACGGAGGCAGAGGCTGTTCAATTTGGCCGCAAGCGCAACAAAACCGTCTATATAATCGGGCCGCAGAAACCGTAAGACAGGGGCGAACAGCTCCTGTCTTTTGTCTTTGGCGTTTTGGGAATAGTCGTGATAAGCTGTTTGATAGTTAGACGGTTCAAAGCGCAGAAACGTTTCGCGAAACAAGGGCTTTTTGCCTGATTTTTTTGGAACACTATGACCAAAAGCGACATCGTACGAAAGTGGGAGTACATGATGAAGATAAAAGAAGTGATTGTGGTGGAGGGGAGAGACGATACCGCTGCGATCAAGCGGGCAGTTAACGCGGACACGATTGAGACAGGCGGCTCCGCCATCCACGCCAGAACGATCGAAAAAATCCGGCTGGCACAGCAAAAGCGCGGTGTCATTATTTTTACCGACCCGGATTACCAGGGGGAGCGCATCCGCAAAATTATCAGCCGATCGGTGCCGGGCTGCAAGCACGCCTTTATCACGCAAGAGGACGGCACGAAAAAGGGCGATATCGGGGTAGAGAACGCTTCTCCTGACGTGATTGTTCGCGCGCTCTCGGAAGTCCGCACAGAGATGGCGGAAACGGTCGGGGAGATTACGGCTGACGATCTTCTGAAAAACGGATTGACGTCAGGCGGCGACGCCAAGGAGCGGAGAATCAAGCTGGGCGAAGCATTGGGCATCGGATACGCCAACGCCAAGCAAATGCTGCAACGGCTCAATGCCTTTCAGATCAGTCGCGCGGAATTTGAGGCGGCGATAGAAGCCATCAACAAAGAGAGGGAGTAAGCGATGACGCAAGCAACAGGCAAGGATATTGCCACACCTACGCGAACGAAGGAAATTTTGGAGAAGTACGGCTTCTCCTTTAAAAAGAGCCTGGGACAAAACTTCTTGGTGGACACGAACATTTTGCATAACATTGTCGCCGAAGCCGATCTGACGAAGGACAAAGGCGCAATCGAAATCGGGCCAGGCATCGGCGCTTTGACCGAGCAATTGGGACGAGCAGCAGGCAAGGTCATGGCGATTGAGATTGACCAGCGGCTTCTGCCTATTTTGCAGGATACGCTGTCGCCCTATGAAAATATCGAAGTCGTGCATGGAGACGTGCTGGAGCTTGATCTGAAAGCGCTGATTGCCGAGAAGCTCTCCGGGGTAGAGAAGCTGAGCGTCGTAGCCAATCTGCCCTATTATGTGACGACGCCGATTTTGATGAAGCTCCTGGAAGAAAGGCTGCCGCTTGAGAACATCGTCGTGATGATCCAAAAGGAAGTGGCTGAGAGAATCGCGGCCAAGCCCGGAACGAAAGACTACGGCTCTCTCTCGGTAGCGGCGCAGTTTTATGCGGAAACAGAAGTCGCGATGATCGTCCCGGCCAGTGTGTTTATTCCTCGTCCGAACGTCGATTCTGCAGTGATCCGGCTCAAGGTCAGAGATCGTCCGCCTGTCGATGTGGACGACCAGGACGTGTTTTTCCGCGTGGTGCGCAGCTCGTTCGCCCAGCGCCGGAAAACGTTGTTGAACAACCTGATGAACGGTCTGTTTCTCAAAACACAAAAGGATGAAGTAATACAGATGCTCGCCGACATCGGCATCGAACCGACCAGACGCGGCGAAACCCTCAGCATCGAAGAGTTCGCCCGCCTAGCCAACGAAGGCTTGCGGCGCGGCCTGATTGGGCAATAAGACAAACTTGGCCTCCGTTTTTGTGCTGAAAAAGCCAAAAACGGAGGTTTTTTTGTCGATTTTGGCGTAAAAAAAGGCTTCGCAGCGGGCAAGCTATCACCGGAAAGCGTTGCGGGAGCAAGGTTTTGCAAAAGCCTGCACATACTATGCAGAAGTGGTGACAAATATCTACTTTTTTTATGAAAAAAACCCCGTTGACAAAATATCTACAGGGTTGCTATAATTTTTTATTTCTTTGACAAAATATATGTGAGCTGTTATAATAGATGTAAGCGAGGTGGATGGAACAATGGCAAGAAACGCGTTACTTGACATTAAACGCAGTTTAGACGGGCACATTGGTGAGCGCATCCTTCTGAAAGCCAATGGAGGTCGCCGAAAAACCGTCGAACGAAGTGGCATCCTCGAAGAAACATACCCATCTGTGTTTGTGGTAAAGCTTGATGACGATCAACTCTTTGAGCGGGTCTCTTACAGCTACGCTGACATCTTGACGGAAACAGTAGAGTTGACGGTGTGCCGCGAAAACGAGCACATCCGCATCACATTTGTACAACAGTAGAGCCCTTTTGGGTTCTACTGTTTTATTTTTGCTATCAAAAGGTTGTAAATATTTGGGTGACAAGATGAAAAGTCTGGACTTGGAGCACACTATACCTGTCAACGGGAAGGGAGGATGCTATGGGTCGCAGACGAGGAATGATGTCGGAGCAGTTCAAGATGGAACTCGCCAAGGAGCTTGGCTTTTACGACAAGGTACAAGCAGAAGGTTGGGGAGGCATCACGACGCGTGACGCGGGAAACATGGTGAAGCGGGCTGTACAGCTTGCTGAAGAGGCGCTGGCCGCAAGACGGTCATAGCCCGGTGTTGGACGCAGGCGGACACATCCAATCTCACGGAGAATACCATACAGACTCGTTGACAGGGCCGGGGCTTCCCGGCTTTTTTGCTGCCGAAAACACTGCTGAATTTTCGAAATAACCATAATGATCTCGATCCTGTTCTTTTTGGGGGGTTCAAGTGGCAGGAGAGAGATTGGCTATGCTACAATAAGAGACTAGGAAATTTAGTAAAGTAGGCAGAGGTGAACAACGTGCGTATCTCGGTCAAAGCTCCGGCCAAAATCAACCTGACCCTTGATGTGCTTGCCAAACGGCCGGACGGTTATCACGAAGTAGAAATGGTGATGACTACCGTCGACTTGGCAGATCGTGTAGACCTGACTCTGCGCGAAGATGGTGAGATTACGCTGGACTGCTCTGCCAGCTTCGTACCGGATGATATCCGCAATCATGCTTATAAAGCGGCAGTGCTTTTAAAAGAACGCTATCAAGTGCGCCAAGGCGTACGATTGTATATCGACAAACAGATCCCGGTCGCAGCCGGACTGGCGGGCGGCAGCAGTGATGCGGCAGCGACGCTGCGCGGTTTGAACCAGTTGTGGAATCTCGGCTTGACCGTGGACGAGCTTGCGGAAATCGGCGCAGAAATCGGTTCTGACGTCCCTTTTTGCGTCTATGGAGGAACCGCGCTGGCAAAAGGGCGCGGCGAGCAAATCACGCATCTGGAAACGCCCGCTCCTTGCTGGGTCATCCTGGCGAAGCCGCCAATCGGCGTGTCCACTCCTGATGTATATGGAAACTTGCGTGTCGACAAAATCGACAATCATCCCGATACAAAACAAATGCTCCGGGCTGTTTCCGAGCAAGATTTTTCCCTGATGTGCCAGTCGCTCGGAAACGTGCTGGAAAACGTCACGCTCTCGCTCTATCCGCAAGTGCGGCAAATCAAGGAGCTGATGATCGCTTCCGGAGCCGACGGAGTATTGATGTCCGGCAGCGGACCGACAGTATTTGCCCTCGTGCAAAAGGAAGCGAAAGTGCATCGGATCTACAATGCGCTCAGAGGATTTGTCAAAGATGTGTTTGTTGTCCGAATGTTAGGCTCCCAAGAAGGGGAAATACTTGCATGAACACGTATAAAAATGATACATTAGCAGCATAATATTCGGTTTTGGAGGAAGAGCCATGAAGAAATTGCGCAGAAGTGCACGTCTGGTAGACATGACGCAGCACTTGCTCGCCCATCCCCATACGCTGACTCCTCTCACTCTGTTTGCGGAACAGTACGGCGCGGCGAAATCATCCATCAGTGAAGACCTGTCGATCATCAAGGAAGCGTTTGAGGTTCAGGGTGTCGGCTTGTTGAAAACGGTGGCGGGAGCGGCAGGCGGAGTGAAGTATATTCCCCAGGTAAAAACGGAAGAGGCTCTTCACTTCATGCGCGAACTGATCGAGCAATTGGCCAATCCGGAAAGACTTTTGCCAGGCGGATATTTGTACATGTCCGACATTCTCGGCAATCCAGCGACTATGGCGAAGATCGGCAAGCTGTTTGCCACCGCTTATGCGGACAAAAACGTCGATGTCGTCATGACGGTGGAGACGAAGGGGATTCCGCTCGCTTATGCGACCGCCATGTTTTTGAACGTGCCCGTTGTCATCGTGCGTCGTGACAACAAAGTAACGGAAGGTTCTGTGGTTAGCATCAATTACGTATCTGGTTCGAGCAAGCGGATTCAGACGATGTCTCTTGCTCGCCGCGGATTGGCCGAGCAGTCCCGCGTCCTGATCGTGGACGACTTCATGAAGGCGGGCGGCACGCTGCGCGGCATGATTGATCTGCTCCAGGAGTTCCGGGCGACTGTCGTAGGCTGCGGAGTGCTGGTAGAGACGACCGCAGATGTTTCCGAGCGTTTGATTGATGAATACGTGTCTCTTGCCAAGCTGCAGGATGTCGACTTCAAGGGCAAGCAGATTGAAATTGAGCTAGGCAGTTTTTTTGAAAATAGAGGGGAGTAGATAAGAATGGCAATCTCTTTTGTTTCAACTGACAAAGCTCCGGCAGCAATCGGCCCGTACAGCCAGGCTGCAAAAGTTGGTCCGTTTCTGTTTGCATCCGGTCAAATTCCGCTGCGTGCAGACGGCACTCTGGTAGAAGGCGACATCGTGGAACAAACCCACCAAGTATTTTCCAATATCCAAGCCGTCCTGGCGGAAGCAGGAGGAACCCTTTCCAACGTGGTGAAGGCGACTGTTTTCATCAAGGACATGAACGACTTTGCGCAGTTGAACGAAGTGTACGGCCAATATTTTGGCGACCACAAGCCAGCTCGCTCCACCGTAGAAGTGGCACGCCTGCCGCGCGACGTAAAGGTCGAGATCGAAATTGTCGCTTATATCGAGGCGTAAACATAACCCGGTCCAATCAATGAAAGCATGAAACAGCCTGATGCAGTTGCGTCAGGCTGTTTTTGCGTTGGATATACCATTAGTAGTACGAAGAAGCATGTGTAAAGCGGTGATGTTATGAACATATTTATATATTTTTTTAAAAATTGCATAACATCAGCAGGAATATTTACCCAGAGGGTGGAAATACTCCTAAACGCGTTTCATAGATAAAGGGAGTGAACTAGATGGAAGTTACAGACGTAAGACTGCGCCGAGTGAATACGGATGGTAGGATGAAAGCGATTGCATCCATTACAATTGACCATGAGTTCGTGGTTCATGATATCCGTGTCATTGACGGAAACAACGGTATGTTTGTTGCAATGCCGAGCAAACGTACACCTGACGGAGAATTCCGCGATATCGCCCATCCGATTTCTTCGACTACCCGTGAAAAGATCCAAGCTGCTGTCTTGACCGAGTATGAACGCGTGGGTCAAGAAGAAGAGAGCACGATCGAAGCGGGTGCGTAAATAGTACCCCCATACAAAAGCACCCTGTCATTACTGGCAGGGTGCTTCGGCGTCTGGTTGGGCGTAACATTTGGATAAATTGTTTTTTATTTCCTCCTGATCCATTCCTTCCCCAATAAACACGGCGACCATTTTCGGCCCGAAGTTCTCAAATGGAAAGAACAGTACCTGATTGTCCGTGTGCTGGAAGGAGATCAGTTCTTTTTTTCCGTGGAAGAGCACGTACCCCTTTGCCCGATACACGTTTTTGGGCAGATCGTAGAGGAAGTCCTCGAATTTTTTCTCGTCTACTGGACCTGTGAAGGTGTAGGAAAAAGTTTCAATACTATTGTACAGGGAAGGCGTGCTTGTTTTCAGGCCGAGCGATTGTTTGAGCCTGTCCATGGTCGACATGCGGCCGATTGTTTTTTGCACAGGAACAGTGGGTACTGCTTCGGCATCGCGCACATGCTCGAATCGCTTGAGCGATTGCAGCCGGTTGAGGTCGATATTCGCCTGAACGGCTGTGTGGATCGGCGCCTGCGGGTTCAGCTCGATGAGCTTCTGTTTGACGCGCTGGAGCTGTTCATCGCTGACCATATCCGTTTTGTTCAGGAGAATGAGGTCGGCGTACTTCACCTGGTTGCGTACCGTTTTGACCAGCGAGCCAGTGGAGGAAAAGCGCGAGTTGAGGTCCAAAAAGCGGGACGCGTCCACGACGCTGATCGTGCCCTTCAGCTCGATGCGATCGTACAGCTCCGGATGGGTCAGCGTGTCGATCACGTCGATCGGGTCTGCGACTCCCGTCGTTTCGATCAGGATGCGATCCGGCTGCAACGAGTTCAAAATTTCGCGCAAGCCTTCTGTCAGCTCCCCTTTGATCGAGCAGCATATGCAGCCGTCGAGCAGCTTTTTGACAGGGAAACCAAAGCCTTGCAACTGTTCGCCGTCGATATCTTCCTCGCCCATCTCATTCATCAGGACGACTACGTTTTCGTTCTGGACGCGTAGATGAGTCAGCCATTTTTGCAAAAGGGTCGTTTTTCCGCTGCCCAAATATCCGGTCAGCAAGTAGACATCTGCTGGCATTCCTTCCTGCCTCCTTTTCAAAACCTCTTTCGCCCATCAATATATCATTTTTTATCAGATTATTAAATGTTGTCTGTTAGATGAACAACTTTCAGGCAATGTCAGGGAAACGGCGATAATCCTGCATCGATTGTCTTGAAATCCACATATGATTAAGATATAGTCATTGTGGAACTTCTACGATGGAGGGTTGACATGTCTAAGATCCATGCCGTGGTTCTGGCCGCTGGTCAGGGTACGCGGATGAAATCGAAGCTGTACAAGGTCCTGCACCCTGTTTGCGGGAAGCCAATGGTCCAGCATGTTGTGGATACGCTTGGCTCCATGCAGGTTGAGGACATCGTTGTCGTCGTAGGTCATGGTGCTGACGCGGTCCGCGCCAAACTAGGCGAGGGCGTCACTTACGCACTGCAAGAAGAACAGTTGGGAACGGCACATGCCGTTTCGCAGGCAGCGCCGTTTTTACAAGATAAAGAAGGCACTACGTTTCTTTTGTACGGAGACGTCCCTCTCTTGTCTGCACAGACGTTGTCCGCCTTGCTGACCTATCACGAAGAGCAGCAAGCGGCTGCGACTGTATTGACCGCCGTGCTCCCCGATCCGACAGGCTACGGGCGCATCGTGCGCAACGAGGCGGGCGAAGTATTGCGAATCGTGGAACATAAGGATGCGACTGAAGCGGAACGGGCGGTCCGCGAAATTAACACAGGCATATACTGTTATGACAATCGCAAATTATGGAAGGCCTTGGCGGAAGTGAAAAATGACAACGCGCAAGGCGAATACTATGTCACAGACGTTGTCGGCATTTTGCGAGAGGCAGGCGAAAAGGTAGTGGCGTACGAAGCCGTTGACCCTGACGAGACGATGGGCGTCAATGATCGTGTGCAGCTATCGGAAGCGGAAGCGTACATGCGGAAGCGGATTGCCACCAGACATATGCGCAATGGAGTCACCATTATTGACCCGGCCTCTACGTATATTGAAGCCGATGTTGTCATCGAGGCAGATACGGTAATCCAACCGGGAACGATTCTGCGCGGGCGGACAACCATTGGTGCCGATTGCGTGATTGGGCCGCAGGCTGACTTGACGGATGTGCAGGTTGGCTCTGGCGTTACCATTTCTTATGCGGTCATGGTAGAGGCAAGTGTGGAAGCGGAATCAACCGTTGGGCCATTTGCCTATATTCGTCCGGGAACACAGATCGGCCGCAAAGCCAAGATCGGAGACTTCGTCGAGTTGAAAAACGCCAAAATCGGCGAAGGCTCAAAAGTACCTCACCTCAGCTATATTGGTGACGCGGAGATTGGCGATGGTGTGAACATCGGCTGTGGAACGATCACCGTCAACTACGACGGGGCCGTCAAGCATAAAACGACCGTCCAGGACGGGGCGTTCATCGGCTGCAACACCAATCTGGTAGCTCCGGTTACCGTTGGACAAAATGCGTATGTAGCAGCAGGCTCGACCATTAATCAGGATGTTCCAGACAATGCGCTTGCGATCGCACGCGAGCGTCAAGTGAATAAACCAGATTACGCTAGCAGAATGCCTCGCAAGGGCAAAAAGCAATCATAACGGGAGGTTCTAAGAGAAGATCATGGCTAATTACCGCGACCCCAAACTGAAGGTATTTACGTGCAACGCAAACCCTGAATTGGCAAAAGAAATCGCTGAACACATCGGCGTGCCGCTCGGTAACGCGCAAGCTGTGCGTTTTAGTGATGGCGAGTGCCAAATTAAATTGAACGAAAGCGTTCGCGGTTGTGACGTATTTGTTATTCAGCCAACGTCTGCTCCCGTTAATGAGCATTTGATGGAGCTTTTGGTAATGGTCGACGCATTGAAACGCGCTTCCGCAAAAAGCATCAACGTCGTGATTCCTTATTATGGCTACGCGAGACAAGATCGCAAGGCGCGCGCACGCGATCCGATCACAGCCAAACTGGTTGCCAACCTGATCGAAACCGCAGGAGCGCAACGCGTGATTACCATGGATTTGCATGCGACGCAAATTCAAGGATTCTTCGACATTCCTGTCGATCATCTGCTGGGTGTGCCGATTTTGGGCAAACACTTCTCCGAAAAAGGCTTGAAGGATATCGTCGTAGTGTCGCCTGACCACGGCGGCGTTACGCGTGCCCGCAAGCTGGCCGAACGTCTGGAAGCGCCGATTGCCATTATCGACAAGCGCCGTCCTGAACCAAACGTAGCGGAAGTCATGAACATTGTCGGTAACATCGAAGGCAAGACAGCGATCATTATTGACGATATCATTGATACAGCGGGAACGATCACGCTGGCAGCCAATGCGCTCGTGGAAGCAGGTGCGCGTGAAGTTTACGCATGTTGCACGCATCCGGTGCTGTCTGGTCCTGCGATTGAGCGGATTGCCAACTCGAAGATCAAAGAGCTGATCGTCACCAACTCGATTCCGCTCACCAAAGAGCAACTGATTGACAAAATCACCGTTCTGTCCGTGGCGCCGATCATTGGCGAAGCGATCATTCGCGTACACGAAGAGCTGTCTGTCAGCAAGCTGTTCGATTAAGGCAAGCATCCCCTTTTTGGGGGATTGAAATAAACCTCCTTTGGACAAGCTAGAAAGGAAACTTTTACTAGCGGCCCAAGGAGGTTTTTTTGTGGAAGCGATTCAGGCTCAAGTACGAAATCAGACGACAGGCAATTCTGTGAGGATGCTGCGTCGAGAAGGCTGGGTGCCAGGTGTTGTGTACGGAAGTGACGTGACCAGTCAGTCGATTCAAATCAATGGCCGTGAGCTGGATGCCGCCCTGCGTCAGCAGACGACAAACAAGCCGTTCCGACTGGTTGTGGATGGGACCACTCATGATGTGATGGTGAACGAATTGCAGCGTCATCCAGTCATGGGCAATATTTTGCACGCTGATTTCAAGAAGATCAATATGAATGAAAAAATACACACCTCTGTGCCTGTGCTCATGACAGGCGACCCGGAGCTTGGCGTAGCGACGCTCGTGCGCCACAACGTCGACGTCCACTGCTTGCCTGGCAACATCCCGGAGTCTTTTTTGGTGAATGTCGACGGCTTCAACATTGGAGACGTCGTACTGGCAGCGGATCTGGAAGTTCCGGCGGGCGTAGAGCTTTTGGTTGAGCCTACGGAAGTGCTGATTAGCGTCCTGCCAGTGAAAGCCAAGTCCGAAGAGTCCATCGAAGCCGAGCAAGAGGCTGAGGCTGTAGCAGAAAAAGCGGTAGCTACCGAATAAGGCAAAAGTCGAATCACGGCGAAAGGGTCCGGGTATTTTACTGCCGGGTCCTTTTTCTTTTGTTCGCGATACCATTCTAGTACAATGGGGGAGAGAGTAGGAGGGAATGAACGTGAAAGTAATCATCGGATTGGGCAATCCAGGCAAAAAATATGAAGACACAAGACATAATGCGGGCTTTATGGCCATAGATAAGATTAGCGACAAATGGGGCATTCCCGTTGCGCAAAACAAGTTTCGCGCGCTTGTCGGAGAAGGCAGGGTGGAAGGCGAAAAGGTGCTGCTCGTCAAACCGCAGACGTACATGAATCTTTCCGGGGAATCAGTCGCTGAAGTCCTGAAGTTTTACAAGCTGACTCCAGATGAGCTGGTCGTCATTTTCGATGACCTCGACCTGCCAACGGGGCAGTTGCGCTTGCGGGAAAAAGGCAGCGCAGGCGGCCACAACGGCATCAAGTCGATGATTCAGCATTTGGGGACACAGGAATTTAAGCGCATCAAAGTCGGGATCGGGCGTCCGGAGCCGGGGCGAAGCGTGAGTGATTACGTGCTCCAGTCGTTCCCAGCGGCGGAAAGACCGCAGATTCAGGAAGCGGTGGGGCATGCTGCCGATGCGGCGGCCATGTGGACAAGAGAGCCTTTTATCAAGGTCATGAACCATTTCAACAGCTTGCAAAAATAAGCGGGGCGTTGCAGCAGTCAGGATGGCGCGGATGTATTGCGCTAGTATGATTTTCCACCCAACCGACCATACTAAGCGATATGAAAGGTATGGGGGTGGCATATACATGAGCATACGCTACACGTGTCGCTGCTGCGGCATGAAGATCGCGGAATTTGACGAATCGCAGGTGACAGAAGCGCGGCTCGGGTTTGATTTCTTGACCCCGGAGGAACGTGCTCTTATAATATCGAGAGAACAAAGTGGAGATACGGTCGTCAGCATCACGTGCGACTACTGCCGTGAAGCGCTGATTCAGCATCCAGAGCTTTCGCTAGTCGGAAATCCACTTCAATAAACAGGAGTGGATACTCGTTAGGAAGGCTTGCACTGACAAGGCCTTAGCTTGGGGAGCTAAGGCTTCTTTTCGCATGGTCGACCTGCGGCAAAAATCGCACGTCCAGTCAGGCTCTGGCTGCAGATGACAGAAGAATTAGAGAGGGGATTAGTGAATGCAAGTCATCATTAACCCGATGAAACAAGACTCGAACGTCGGGACAATTGTGGCTGGTTTGGAGAAAGGTCTGCACGAGCAGCTCGTCTCCGGTCTGGCAGGTTCGGCCCGGCAGGCACTGATGGCGGCACTGAAGCAAATAACCGGACGCCCGGTCTGTGTCGTCACGCATAACATGTACCAAGCGCAAAAAGTTTACGAGGACCTGATTGAGCTGGTTCCCTCCGATCAAGTGCTGCTCTATCCCGGAAACGAGCTGATCGGCTCCGAGCTTGCCATCGCCAGTCCGGAGATGCTGGCGCAGCGCATTCATGTATTCAACCGTCTGGCCCAAGGCTTTACGGGTTTTTTGGTTGCGCCGTTTGCAGGGTTGCGCCGTCTGGTCGTCCCGCCGGAGGTGTGGAAAGAAGCGCAGATTACGCTGTCAGTCGGTGACGAGCTGGATGTTGAATCGTTTTTGTCCCGTTGTATCGAGCTTGGCTACGAGCGCGTCGATATGGTCGAGCGAAAAGGCGAGCTGAGTGTCCGCGGCGGCATTATCGACTTGTATCCGATTGATTCGGAGTGGCCTGTGCGCATCGAGCTGTTCGATGTGGAAATTGACTCGATCCGCACGTTTGACATGCTTTCCCAGCGCTCGCTGGAATCCGTCCAGACCTATATTTTGGGCCCGGCAAAAGAAATGATCGCGTCTACGCAACTGCTGATGGAATCGGCTGTCCGCTTAGAGCAGAAGCTCGGTGAAACCGTTGCCAAGCTGAAAGATAGCGCAGCCAAGGAAAAAGTAGTGGAGCGCATCGGTACCGATATTGAACGGATGAAGGAAGGGCAACGCTTTTCCCAGTTGTACTCGTACATCTCGGTGATCTATCCGTCGCAGGACACGCTTTTGTCCTACATGCCGTCCGAGACTCTGCTGATTATGGATGAGCCTTCCCGCGTCCTGGATACGGCTGCCCAGTTGCAAAAAGAAGAGGCGGAGTGGCTGACGGGACGAATCATCCAGGGCGAGTACATGGCTAACCTCAGCTTGTCCCGCACGTATGAAGAGATTGTCTCCCACAAAAAACGGCAGATTGTCCACCTGTCTCTGTTCCTCCGGCAGTCGCCGAAAACCCAGCCGCAAAACATCGTCAACCTGACCTGTCGCACCATGCAAAACTTCCACGGGCAGATGAACGTGCTGAAGACAGAGCTGGCCCGCTGGAAAAAGTCCCAGGATCAGATTGTGTTCGTCGCCGCCGATCTGGAGCGCGCAAAGCGTCTGGAACGCGTCCTGCACGATTATGAGATGGAGGCGGACGTGTTGACGGAAGCGGTCGAGGTAGTGCCGCCAGGGCGGCCTACGATCATTCTGGGGAACCTCCAGACAGGCTTCGAGCTGCCGTTAAACAAGCTGGTCGTTATTACGGAAGGCGAAGTATTTACTGCGAAGCAGCGCAAGGCGCGCAAAGTGCAGCAGACGATGAACAACGCCGAGCGGATCAAAAATTATTTGGAGCTCAAGCCCGGCGATTTCGTGGTGCACGTGAATCACGGGATTGGAAAATACCTCGGAATTGAAACCAAGGAAATACTCGGAATTCATAAAGATTACCTTCACATTCAATATGCGGCAGGCGACAGCCTGTTTGTCCCGATCGACCAGATCGACCACGTGCAAAAATACGTGGCGAGCGAGGAAGCGCAGCCGAAAATCTACAGCCTGGGCGGTACCGAATGGAAACGGGTCAAAAACAAAGTCCAGTCTTCCGTCAAGGACATTGCCGAAGACTTAATCAAGCTGTACGCCGCGCGCGAAGCAGCCGTTGGCCACGCTTTTTCTCCCGATACGACCGAGCAGCGGGAATTTGAAGCGATGTTCCCGTATCAGGAGACGCCGGACCAGCTTCGGGCAATTGCAGAGGTCAAAGCGGATATGGAACGCAGACGGCCGATGGATCGTCTAGTATGTGGGGACGTAGGCTACGGAAAAACCGAGGTCGCGATTCGCGCAGCGTTCAAGGCTGTCATGGACGGCAAGCAGGTGGCGGTGCTGGTGCCGACGACGATTTTGGCCCAGCAGCATTACGAGACGTTCCGCGAGCGTTTTGCCGAGTATCCGATTCGCGTCGAGGTGCTCAGCCGTTTCCGTTCGCGCAAGGAACAGAACGCGACGCTAAAAGGATTGAAGGAAGGCACGGTCGATGTCGTCATCGGGACGCACCGCCTGCTCTCCAAAGACTTGATGTTCCGCGAACTGGGACTGCTCATCGTCGACGAGGAGCAGCGCTTCGGTGTGAGCCACAAGGAAAAGCTGAAGCAAATCAAGACAAACGTCGACGTCATTACGCTGACAGCGACGCCAATTCCGCGTACGTTGCACATGTCGATGCTCGGCGTGCGCGATCTGTCCGTCATCGAAACGCCGCCGGAAAACCGCTTCCCGGTACAGACCTACGTCATGGAATACAGCCCTGCGCTGGTGCGCGAAGCGATCGAACGCGAGCTGGCGCGCGACGGCCAAGTCTTTTTCCTCTACAACCAGGTACAGGGCATTGAGCAGATGGCGGAGCAAATTTCCATGCTCGTCCCTGATGCGCGCATTGCGGTTGCGCACGGGCAGATGAACGAAAGCGAGCTGGAGGGCGTCATTCTCGACTTCCTCGAAGGCAATTTTGACGTGCTCGTCAGCACGACGATCATCGAGACAGGGGTCGACATCCCGAATGTCAATACGCTCATCATCTACAATGCTGACAAAATGGGCTTGTCCCAGTTGTATCAGCTTCGCGGACGGGTTGGCCGTTCGAACCGGATTGCCTATGCCTATTTCACGTATCAACGAGACAAGGTGCTGACAGAGGTCGCGGAAAAACGTCTGCAAGCTATCAAGGAGTTTACGGAGCTTGGCTCCGGCTTCAAGATCGCGATGCGCGACTTGTCCATTCGCGGTGCGGGGAACCTGTTGGGCGCGGAGCAGCACGGGTTTATCAACACGGTCGGTTTTGACCTGTACAGCCAGATGCTCAAGGAAGCGATTGACGAGCTGAAGGGCGAGGTCAAGCAGGAAGCGGTGACGCCTGTGGAGATCAATCTGCAGCTCGATGCATACATTCCTTCCATGTACATTACCGACAGCCGGCAAAAAATCGAGATGTACAAAAAGTTCGTCGCCGTATCCACGCTGGAAGATGTCGACGATCTGGCTGAGGAATTGCTTGACCGTTTCGGCCCTGTTCCGAAGCCGGTCGACAACCTGCTGACCATTTCCCGTTTGCGGGTCTACGCCCTGCAGCACCACATCACCGAGATCAGCCAAAAAAATCCGGACGAAATCAAGCTCGTTTTGCATCCTAGCCAAAACAACAACATTGACGGCGGCGCTCTGTTCGCGCTTGCCAGTAGTTGGAGTCGCAGGCTGGGGCTCTCGGGTGGACAACAGATCACCATTACTGTTAAAGTAAAGGGGTTAAGAGAAGACGAGGGCGTACAGCTTGTTGAAAAACTGCTGCGCCAATTTCATCAGGTGCGTAAAGACACCGGTACGGAAAGCCCTGTGTCCTAAGGGACAGGGGGGCTTGCCGGGAAGGGAGATTCCTACTATGAAACGTTCTGTAGCGATTTTATCTTCTGCTGTTCTGGTCGTGGCGCTCATGACCGGCTGCGGAAAGGCAGAAGATAATGCGCAGCCGAATCAAAACGCAGCCAGTCAGACAGACGGAAATAAACAAGGAAACGAAGCTGCCGATGCCAACGATCCACTCACACAGTTCCCCAAGCTGACCCTGCCATATACAGGAGATGCGAAGGCTGCTTTTGTCGAGTATCAGGGCGGCACGGTGACAGGCCAGGAGTTCGAAGAGTTCCTGCGCGTCATCAACTTCATGAATCCGCAGCAAGGCACCATGATCGAGGCAGCCGACAACGAAGCGCTGAAAGCTTTTGCGCGCGAGTACACGGCGACCAAAATTTTGGCGAGCCGCTCCGACGATGCCATGAAGAAGGAAGCCAAAGACTTGGCGGATAAAACCTTTGAGAAAATCAAAGGCCAGTACATGGGCTTCTTGGGCAAGGACGAGGCCAAGTTCAACAAGCTGATGGAAGGCCAGGGCGTAACCAAAGAAATGGTGACCAACCAGATGGCGCTCATCAACGAATCCATTACGGTGCTGAAAAAGAACATCAGTGACGATACATTGAAGCAGAAGTATGACCAAATGGACAAAGCGTCCCGCACAATCGCGTCGGTGCGCCACATCCTGATTTCCACCGAGCAGCGCAAGCCTGAAGAAGCGCTGAAGATCGCCAACGACCTCGAAGCTCGTCTGAAAAAGGGCGAGGACTTCGCGAAGCTGGCGAAGGAGTTTACCGATGATCCGGGCAGCAAGGAAACCGGCGGCCTGTACGAAAATGCCGACGTAAGCCAATGGGTGCCTGAGTTCAAGGATGCGGCTCTGACACAAAAAGTCGGGGAAGTGGGTCCTCCGGTAAAAACAAGCTTTGGCTACCACATCATCAAGGTTGAAAACCGCAAGGAAAAAACCTTCGATGAAATGAAGGAAGAGCTCCGTGCAAACGCGCTGGAGGCTGGCTACGATGCTTTTGGCAAAAACGAGCTGGACAAGCTGATCGTGAAGTACAACCTGCCGCAGTCCAAAAACGAGGCAGCGAAAAAGTAAAAACCGTTTGGAGCGAAAACAGGGAATTCATTTCCCTGTTTTTTCGTTTTCTCGCATATTCTTGAAACAAGGGCAAATACTATAATCACTCGCTACCACCCGGGGGAGAGTAACTGAAGCAACTGGTAAAAATTGATGCAAGCACCCATAGTTAAAATTAGAATTTGAGGAAAAAATACAAGTAACCAACCACCATTTATTCACTACCCACTTCTCAGGGAAAGCGAGGCAACATGACATGAAAGCAACTGGTATCGTTCGTCGAATTGACGACCTCGGTCGGGTCGTGATTCCTAAGGAGATTCGTCGTACACTGCGCATTCGTGAAGGCGACCCGCTTGAGATTTTTGTGGATCGTGACGGAGAAGTCATTCTCAAAAAGTATTCACCGATAGGAGAACTGGGTGATTTTGCAAAAGAATACGCTGACTCCTTGTATGAAAGCTTGAATCATACCGTATTGATCTCAGATCGGGATACCGTCATCGCCGTAGCTGGGGCATCGAAAAAAGAGTACCTGGAAAAAGCCATTGGCAGCATTGTGGAAAAATGTTTGGAGGAACGCAAAACCCGACTGGAGAAAAACGCCGGTACTTATGAGATTTGCCGCGATATGAACGAGACATACGGCTCGTTCGTCGTCGCTCCTATCGTGGCCGGGGGTGACCCGATCGGTTCCGTGATTCTCCTGAACAAAAACGAATCGACCAAGATGAGTGATCTGGAGATGAAAATGGCGGAGACCGCAGCCGGTTTTCTGGCGAAGCAAATGGAGCAATAGCAAGCATGCATGAGAACAGCCTCGATTTTGCCGGGGCTGTTTTTTTGCTGCTGACAAGCTTGCCTCGTCTGTTGCGAACGAGCCTTCCCAAATTTTTTCTCGCCGATTTCCTTGTGGTATAATGGACGAAGTTTCAGGTTGGAGAGGAGAAATTTCACGCACATGGCTCAAGAAAAGGCATCTGTTCAATTTGTGAAAGGCGCCGCGATACTCGGGGTTGCCGGTCTTGTCTCCAAGCTGCTTGGCGCAGTATACCGCATTCCATACCAAAACATTGCCGGAGATATCGGCTTGTACGTATATATGCAAGTATACCCGCTATACACCACGTTATTGATTCTGGCGACGGCTGGCTTTCCTATCGCCATCTCCAAAATCGTCTCGGAGCGCATCGCAATCGGCGATGCGCTGGGGGCGCGAAGAGCGTTCCGCGTTGCCAGCATTTCGCTGGTCGTGCTTGGCTTGTTTTTCTTTTTGCTGTTGTACGGAGGCGCTCCGCTCATTGCCCGGTTCATGGGGGACGAGCATTTGACGACTCCGCTGCGGGCTGTAGCCTGGTCTTTGCCGCTCGTGCCGATGGCAGCGATTTTGCGCGGATATTTTCAGGGGCACCAAAACATGATGCCGACAGGAGTATCGCAAGTCATCGAGCAGTTGGTTCGGGTTATTTTCATCTTGCTCGCGGCTTTCTGGGCGATGAACGTTTACCAGGACGCCTATCTCGCAGGGACCGGAGCGGTATTTGCCGCTTTTCCTGGGGGCGTGGCCGCTATTCTCGTCTTGCTGTGGTATTGGAGAAAAGACAAGCAGGGCGCTCAACTGATCCCCGAGCAAACACAGCGAGCAGGAGTGGGGGCCTGGACCAACCGTCAGGTGCTGCGCAGCCTGTTGATGTACGCTGTTCCGATCTGCATGGGAGCGCTGGTTTTGCCGCTCGTTCCGCTGGTCGACTCCATTACCGTCGTCAACATGCTGCAAGTAAGCGGCACACCGGAAGATTTGGCCAAGCTGTTAAAAGGGGCATTTGACCGCGGCCAGCCGCTCATCCAGTTCGGTACGTTCTTTGCGACGTCGCTGTCTTTGGCGCTTGTGCCTGCGATCAGCGAGGCTGTGGCGCAGAGGCAGCATCACATGATCGCGAACCGTTCCGAAATCGCCATTCGCCTGACCTTTTTGCTGGGACTCCCGGCCTCGTTCGGCCTCGCTTTGCTCGCGGAGCCGATCAACGTCATGCTGTACGGCGACAAAAACGGAACCGAAGCGCTCGCCGTACAATCGTTCACGATTATGTTTGCCACGTTGAGCATCGCCAGCGCAGGCATCCTGCAAGGGCTGGGGCGCGTTATGCGGCCAGCGCGCAACCTGTTTATCGGCGTCATGGTCAAGCTCATTTTAAACCTCGCGCTCGTCCCGCTATGGGGGATTGCCGGTGCGGCCTTGTCTACGGTGTTTGCCTATCTCGTGGCGATGGGGCTGAATGTGCTCGCAGTTAAAAAATATACGGGAGCGCAAATTGGATTGCGCCAAACGGTTCATAAGCCGTTTTTGTCTGTCATTGTCATGTCGGTGGTCGTTCTGCTTGTAGAATGGGGAGCAAGCGCCCTGCTCGGCAAGACAGGAATGTCCGAGCGCTTGTATCAAACGTTGGTCGGGCTGATTTCCGTTGGCGCCGGAGCGGTCGTTTACTTGCTGGCCCTGTTAAAGACAGGCGGCCTGACGCGCAACGATATTCATTTTTTGCCAAAAGGAAAGCGAATTGCAGCGCTGTTGACACGGTTCCAGCTTCTTCCTAAATAAAAGGCATGTCGGAGGCGAAACGATTGGATACGAACAAGAAAACGATTACCGTAGTCGGGCTGGGCGCAGGCGATCTCGACCAGTTGCCATACGGCATTTATCGGACGCTCAAGCAAGCCAACCAGCTTTATTTGCGGACAAAAGAACATCCGGTGGTGGCTCAACTGGCCAGCGAGGGCATCGCGCTGACGTCGTTTGACGAGGTGTACGAGCAGCACGACAGCTTTGCCGAGGTGTACGCCGAGATCGTGCAGCGGCTTTTTGCCAAAGCAGAGGAAGCGGGCAGCATCGTTTACGCTGTTCCGGGACATCCTCTGGTGGCGGAGCGCACCGTTCAGCTTTTGCTTGCCGAAGGGCCGGGGCGCGGGGTGCAGATTGAGATTGGCGGAGGGCAGAGCTTTATTGACCCGCTCTTTGCCCGTCTGCACATCGACCCGATCGAAGGCTTCGCCCTGCTGGACGGAACGGCGCTGGCTGCCCATCAAGTATCGCCGGGCCTGCACACGATTATCGCCCAGGTGTACGACGCTTTTGTCGCCTCTGACGTGAAGCTGACCTTGATGGAAGTGCTGCCGGATGATTATGTGGTGACAGTTGCGACAGCAGTAGGGGTAGCCGGACAAGAGCGCATCGAGAGCGTGCCGCTGTACGAGCTGGATCGAGTCGATCATTTTGGCAACTTGTCTTTGGTGTACGTTCCGCCGACTACGGACGAGACGGTATCGTACCGCCAGTTTTCCTATTTAAAAGAAATCGTCGCGATTTTGCGCAGCCCGGACGGTTGCCCGTGGGATCGCGAGCAGACGCATCAGAGCATTCGCAAAAACTTGATCGAAGAAACGTACGAAGTGCTGGAGACAATCGACGACGAAGACCCGGACGCGATGTGCGAGGAGCTGGGCGATTTGTTGATGCAGATTATGCTGCACTCGCAAATGGCAGCGGAGGACGGGTATTTTACTGTCGACGATGTGGTTGCGACCTTGAACGAAAAGCTGGTTCGCCGCCATCCGCATGTTTTCGGGGAAAAAAGCGCGAACGACTCGGACGAAGCGCTCGCGAACTGGCAGGAGATCAAAGCCCAGGAAAAAGCGGCAAAAGGCATTGACGTGGCCGCCGTGTCCAAGCTGTCCGGCATTCCGCGCGATCTCCCTGCCCTGATGTACGCCTACAAGCTCCAGAAAAAAGCGGCAGAGGTCGGCTTCGACTGGGACGATATTGCAGACGTCTACAAAAAGGTAGAAGAGGAATACCGCGAGCTGCGGGAAGCTTCCGAAGAAGAACGCGCGGGAGAACTGGGCGATCTGCTCTTCGCTGTCGTCAATCTCGCCCGTTTCCTCAAGCTTGATCCGGAGGAAGCGCTGGCCTTGACGAACAACAAGTTCAAAAAACGCTTTGCCTATATCGAAAGCAAGCTGCAAGAGGCGGGTCGCACGTTTGAGCAGACAGACCTGCAGGAAATGGACAAATGGTGGGAGGAAGCCAAACACCAGACAAAAGGGAGAGGGTAAGGATGAGACTGGATAAATATTTGAAAGTATCCCGCCTGATTAAGCGCCGCACGCTCGCCAAAGAAGTGTGCGACAAAGCCCGGGTAGAAATCAACGACCGTCCGGCCAAAGCGTCCAGCAACGTCAAAATCGGCGACAAGCTGGCAATCTGCTTCGGACAGAAGATCGTCTCCGTCAAAGTGGAAGACATCAAGGAAAACCCGCGCAAAGAAGAAGCGGCTTCGCTCTACACCGTCATCGGCGAAGTGCCTGTACCGCGTGACGAGAAGGAAGAAGACGCTTATCTCAAAGGACAATAAAGTGCAAGCGTTGTTGTGCAGACTGCCGTTAGGGGCAGTCTTTTTTTCGACATGATGGCAGGCATAAAAAACCCCAGGACGCTTTTGCCCAAAAGAAGGATATAATGGGAGTACATGAAAGCAAATGAGAAGGGATGTGGTGCAGATGGAGCAAAAGGCTGTTCAGACGGGATACTTCTTGGCCATTTCACTTTTGCTTTCAGCTTTGTTCTACTTTTTTGCCTCCAACTGGCCTGTGATGGACCGATGGGAGAAAATTGGCGTCAGTGCCGCCGTATTGGCTCTTTTTTATCTGTCTTCGTATGTGGCCTCGCTTGTATGGAAACGTCATTCGTTTCTCAGCAACTGGCTGCTGGTTGCCGGAGGTCTGGCATTTGGCTTGTGTGTCGCTTTATTGGGGCAAATCTACAATTCCCACGCGGATAGCTACATGCTGTTTGTCGTTTGGCTCATCCCCAATTTGCTTTTCGCCATTTTCACGCGCTACCAGCCGTTTTATGTTATCAGCTACGTCCTTGCGCACCTCGCGCTCGGCTTTTTCCTCGATCCTGCCGTCGTGCATGTGAGCCATGAAGAAGAGTGGTGGTACATGATTTATTGGCTGATCGCGCTGGGCAACATCGTGTTGTTTTACTTGACCGCTACACGGAAGCTGCAGTCCCGGCCGATCTACTATTTGTCCTTCCTCGTCTTTTCCGTCAGCCTGTTCTGGTCGGCGTTTGTCGACGTGTACGGAGCGCTGCCGGAAACGCTGTACCTGTTGATGGGGGCACTCCTGTTTTTCGTCTTTCTGAAATGGCGGCCCAATCGCGGCATGCTGATTGTCACGGCTTCCTTGCTGGCGCTGTTTGTGCTCGGGAAGTTTTTCTGGTTTATGCTGGAGTATTACTCCGAAGGCTTTTTCCTCATCGCGCTTTTGGCCGCTGCGGGCATCGTCTGGGGAGCGGTCGTCGGCATCAACTGGCTGCGCAAGGAATCCGCCCACCAAACAAGCAAATGGGTGCAGTTTTTTCAAGAGGCTTTTACGGTACTCGTGACGACAGTCGCGGCATCAATCGGAGCGATCTCGTTGACCGGACTGCTCATGCTTATTTTCGAAGATGAATCGGTCGTCTACTTTCTCTTCTTCCTGTCTCTGATCGGATTTGTTGGTCCTGTCCTCTTCATGGAAAAGATGAATTCGACGGTGCGCTACACGTTGCTCACGATGGGCTACATGCTTGGAGTCGCTTCCTCGCTTTATTTGGAACAGTTGTTCTGGATATTGTTCCTCGCCGTTTTGCTTTACGTATGGAAGGCAGTATCAAGCATTCCCGCGCGGCTTTTGACTCAGTTCGCCTTTTTGCTGGTGCTGTTTTTCAAGCTGACGAACTTGCATGTGCCGGAAACGACGGTCTTGCTGATCGTATTTGTGTTTCAAATGGCGATGTACTACGTCAAACGCTTGCCTGCTGTCTTGCAGAACAGCTCTCTCGTCTACGCATTGCTCGCGCTGATTGCGCTGACCAAGATGCATTTTGACGCGTTTGCCACGAATCTGCTGGTCAATATCGGATTTTTCGCCTTCACCACCTACTTGCTGTACCAGACCTTGCGCAAAAAAGGGAAGAGCGCTTTCGGGATCGTCCTCGCCTTCTGGTTTGCCTTCCTGCTGATGAAGTACTACGACCTGCTGTGGAGCTTGCTGCACAAGTCGCTGAGCCTCTTCCTTTTGAGCGTCGTGTTTTTCCTGGTCAGCTACTGGCTGGAACGCCGGATGCAAGGAGAGTGGGCTGCACCGACGCCAGCCGTATTCACGCGCCGGCCGATGATCCTTGTGCCGATTATTTTGCTGCAATTTATATTGGCTGGCTACCAGGTATACAGCAGCGAGTCGATCCTGTCCAAAGGAACGTCTGTCAAGCTGGAGCTGGTTCCGGTTGATCCGCGCTCGCTTTTGCAGGGCGATTACGTCAGGCTCGGCTACACGATCTCGACACTGGCGGACGAAGATTTTTCTTCCGGAGAAAAAATTCGCGTGGTGCTGAGAAAGCAAAGCGATAACGTGTACAACTACGGCGGCTACTACGAAAAAGAAGGAAAATGGAACAAACCGTATGCGGCTGAACCGACAGATGTCATCATCAACGGGAAAACAGTCGGGGCAAGCCAGGTCGAGTACGGGATCGAGAGCTACTTCGTCCCGGAAGGAACCGGCCTGGAGGTAGAGCGAAATGCGAGGTTTGCCACGATTAAAGTCGGGGCCAACGGAGATGCTTTGCTGGAAAGCCTGTCGCCGCAATAAATCGAGAAAAGCAAGAAGCTGCCCGACAGCATTATCGGGCAGCTTCTTTTGCGTGAGCGAGAGGAAAACGAGTGTGTTCCAACTGCGATACGACATGGCGAACGATCAGCAGACCTGCGACCCCAAGCAGGAAAAACAGCAGCGCCATCAAGTAAGACGGCAAAATCGCTCCCAGAGTGATGCCTACGGCTCCCATGATTTTGGCTCCTTGCAGCACAAGCCCGTTTACCGCCATGTAAGAGCTGCGGGCATCGTCGCGGACGATCTGTGCCAGGTAGGTTTGCCGGGTCGGAACGTGAATCAGCTCGCCCAGTGTAGCGATCAACGCAGCCGCCATGATGATGACGAGCGAGTTGCTGTACAAAATCACCGCATAGCCGGATATATACAAAAGCCCGCCAGCGTACATGGACGAAGCTTCTTTTCCATGCTGGATCAGCCGGGTGATGAACAGCGAGAGCAAAACGACGAGGATCGTATTTTCCACTTGAATCAGACTGAACATTTTCACCCCGGTCAGTTCCAATGCGAACCAGTCGAAAAGCCGGATGTGCTGGACAGGGAACTCCTGGGCCAGCCTCACTGCGACGTAATTCGCAGTCTGGAACTCCAGCGAGAAGAGGAACAGTCCTCCGAGCGAAAACAGCAGAAATAACCGATCCGTCAAAACGTGCCTGTAGCTGCGCATCACGTCCAGGATAACTCGTGTACCTGCAAAAGATACCCGGGCGGCACCATCGTTTTGCGGAAAAAACGATTCTTGCATGCGTACCACAATCATGTACAAGGTAAACAGGCTAACCAAAGTCAGGACGAGGAGCAGCTCAAAGCGGTGCGTCGCAAACAGCAGTCCGCCAAGAATCGAGCCGATCGCAATCGACAAATTGCTGGCCCAGTAGTTGATGCTGTACATGAAGGGGCGATTTTCCCTGGTGCTCACATCAATCAGCATCGCATCGGCGGCCGGACTTATCATCCCGTTGCTCGCGCTTTGCAAAAGCATCATGGCAAACGTGAGCCAGGCCGAATCGAGCCAGGGGGAATTGGCGATGGTCATGACGACGAAAGCGACGCATTGTGCCCCTTGGCCGTAAGCCATCACCTTTTTTCTGCCCCACCGATCAGCCAGATAGCCTCCGTAAAAGCCGAGCAAAATCTGCGCGCAAATGGTCAGGCTGAGCAAAACGCCAGTCAGCGCCTGCCCGAGCCTGGCAGAAAAGTAAATGGCCATGAACGGAAAAATCATCATTCCTACCAGCCGTGTCAGAAAGGAAGTCACAATGCGGATGCGGATATTGGGATGCAGTTGTAAAAAGTTCATAGGCGACCACCTTTCCCTTTCGTTTCTTTCCTAAATTGTAGCTGTCAAAAGGAGAAGAAAAAGGGTAAGATCGGAATAATAATTTCACCTTTTGGGGATGGATGACCATGAAAAGCCATGAACACTTTCTGCAAATGCTGCTCGGTCTTCCCGAGTGGGAGCCAGGGCTTGCGCAGCGGATCGGGATCAAGGAATTGTCCGAGCTGCTTTGCTGCACGCCGCGCAACGTGAAGCTGATTTTGCGCAAATGGGAGAAGGAAGGGCTGCTGAAGTGGCAGCCCGGAGTAGGAAGAGGCCATCATTCGACGCTGACGATTCTTTGCGACGTCGGTCAGTTTTTGAGCGATTCTTTTCAGCAGTTGCTGGCAGAAGGCAGCATCCGGGAAGCGGTGGAGCTTTTGCAGCATAAAAGCTTGCCTGTCAACGTCAAGCTGCGCTTGCAGGAGGTGTGGAACGCTCAGTTCGGTTTTGTGGCTGAAGAGGGCGAGGCCAGGCGCCAGGACGTTTTGCGCATTCCGCGGGAGCGCGCTTTTTCGACCGTTGATCCGGCATTCGTCGCGGTATCGGCCGAGAGCCACTTCATCCAGCAAATTTGCCATACGCTCATCATTTTTGATCCGGCTACCCAAAGCTTTCGGCCGCAGCTCGCCCACGCGTGGGAAAGCGACCGGGAGATGACCTCCTGGACGTTTTATTTGCGAAAAGGCGTCCGTTTTCATCATGGGCGCGTGCTGACCGGAAAAGATGTAGCTTACACGGTGCAGCGACTCATCGACCTCGATTCGCCCTATCGCTGGCAGGTCGAGGATATTGCCAGCATCGAGCATCCCGACGATTATACGATTATCTTTCATTTGCGCGAGCCAAACGGATTTTTTCTGCATTTGGCGGCGTCGATCGCCCTGTCGGTTTTGCCGTACGATGTGCCGTTTTCCGAGCAGGCGATTGTGGGGACGGGACCTTTTCGCATGATGGAATTTACGGAGGACAGACTCGTCCTGGGCGCATTTGACGATTACTACCGGGAGCGGGCTATTCTGGACCGGGTAGAAATATGGCGCGTAACAGCCGCTGAGCAAACCGGGATGCGCTACCAGCTTCCGGAAATGCCGGCATCGTCGTCCGCCACTCGCGAGTGCGGGGACAGCCTGAATATCGAGTTTCAGGAGATCGGCTGCCATTATATGAACTTCAATTTTCGCAAGCCGGGCATTCAGCACGACTTTGCTTTTCGCCAGGCGATCAAGCATTTGCTCGACCCGGTTCAGATGATTGCGGAGCTGAAAAAAGAGCATTACTCCCCGGCAGGCAGCTTTTTGCCGGAAAGAAGCCGGCAAATGACTTTTGCGCCCTCGACGTTGGAAGAAGCGGCTGCGTGGCTGCAAAAAAGCGCCTATCAGGGAGAGGCGGTTGCGCTTTTTTACGGCGAAGGCAAGAAGTGCGAGGAGGAAGCGAAGTGGCTGCAGCAACGTTGTCAGCAGATTGGCATTCGGCTGGAGCTGAGAAGCATGACGAAAGCCGAGTTTTTGTCCGAGCTTCCCGATCGGCACGCCGATATGTGCATGATGGGAGAAGTGCTGCAACGTGATATCGAGCTGGGCTTGATCGAGGTGTACAAAAACAAATGCACGATGGTCCACCGCTTTTTGGACGACGAAAATAGAGCGAGGATGGATGAACGTCTGTCAGCAGTGCTCAGCCTGGGCAAGCGTGACGAGCGGATGGAAGCGTTGGCCAAAATTGAGGATGAGTTGAAGGACGAGCTGTGGCTTTTGTTCATTTACCACGCCAAACGAATCGATCGCTATCACCCGGCACTGCGAGGAATTACGCTTGATTCCTTTGGCTGGATTGATTTTTCCAAACTGTGGGTAAAGTCGTTCGTTACCAGTCTGTAACCCTTTCTTGCCGAACTTTTCCTATCATAGAAGGAATTGCAGAACACGGTCATCACCATGTGCTGCAGGCCGCTTGCGGTCACATCCATATTTGAAAAACGGCGAGCTGTTCGCCCCCCGAAACGAACCGGGAAAGTTTTTCACAGGAGAAGGAGGCGTTACCGTTGAACAAAAGCGCGAAGAAAGGTATCTCTGTCCTGCTGGCGACTACGGTGCTAACAAGTCCATTTGTGATGGAGCCAAAAGCCGCTCATGCTCTTTCCATTGAGGAGGTTTCGGCAGACGATACAGACGTGGATGAAGAAACCGAATATACGATTGAGTTTGAAATCGCCAAGGAACTGGCGTCGGGAGACCTCATCTACGTCCGTTTCCCTTCCGACTTTACCGTTGACAAAAAGCTGAAAAAATCCGACGTATCGCTGAAGGACGATGGCGACAAGGTCACGATCGACAGCGTATCCGTCAACAAAAACGTGGTGGAAATCGAGGTCGGGGAACGCATCAAAAAAGGCTCCGTAGTCACCGTGACGATCGACAACGTCACCAACCCCGAAGACAAGGGAAGTTATTCGATTGAAGTCAAGACAAGCAGTGAAAGCACGTACAAGAGCAAAAAAGTCACGATCGGAAAGTCGTCATCCAGCAGCAGCAAGGGAGACTTCGAGGCTTCGCACAGCAACAAAAATGCAGAAGAAAGTATTTCCCTGACGCTGGGCAAATTCACGCTGGCGTCAAAAAGCAGCAAGCTGAAAGAGGGCAAGTACATTTACGTTGATTTCCCAACCAAAGACATGCTGCCCAAAAGCATCAGCAAGTCGGATGTGAAAGTGAACGGCTACAAAGCCGAGTACGTCTCGATTCTCGACAGCGATTCGATTCGCATCGAAATTCCGAGCGGCGCGGATGGCGACAACTACATCAAGCTGGAATTCAGCTCATCCGCAGGAATCGTCAACCCGTCCACTCCCGGCAAGTCCTACTACTACACCGTCGAGTATGACAGCAAGGAGTACAAATCCAAGGATGTAGAAATTACGGGTGCAAGCAGCACGCCGTTCTCCGTCTCCTTGTCCGACAATTCGGCAGGAGCGAGATCCAGCTACACGTTTGACATTGACCTGGCTTCCAAGCTGTACAGCAATACAGAAATCCAGGTAGAGTTCCCGAACTGGGAGATGGTGCCGCCTGTAATCACTAACTCTAACGTAACCGTCAACGGCGATCAGGTGACGGGACTTAGCGTGAACGGGAACAAGGTGTTTTTCCGCACGCCCAGCGGCTTTTCCAGCACGAACCGCCTGACGATCAAATTCGCTTACGAAGGCTACCTGACCAATCCGAAGTCGTCGGGAACCTATAACATTACGGCAAAAATTGATAACAAAACGTACAAATCCAAAGATTTTCAAATTACCGGCGTAACCGCACCTGTGCCTGTCGACAATACGCTGGCAACTATCGGCCTGACCCGAGCGACTGCATCGACACCGGCAGGCTTGCAGGTAGGCATCAAAGGAATCGGCGTCCCGATCGTGCGCAACCAGGGCTTCATCGAGATCGTGTTCCCTGTCGGATTCCGCGTGCCGGCTTACGTGCCAGCCAATACGGTAACAGTGAACGGCGTAGCCGCAAACTACGTAGGCGCGCGCGGGCAAAACCTGATTATCGTTCCTTCGACGGACATCCCGGCGCGAGCAGCGGTGCAAGTCAACATCGCGGAAACAGCGGGAATTGTGAACCCGGCCACTCCGGGCGTGTACAGCATCGGCGTCTACACGTCCGAGGAAAAAGGCTTGATCTTTGCACGTCCGGCCACTGTCGTCGCGCTGAACGGCGTGAGCTTCAAAGCCAATGTCGCTTCGTTTACAAAATCAGGAAAAACGACAGCGCTGGCAGCCGCTCCTTACACAGTCAATGGCCACACGCTCATCCCGACGACGTTCTTCCGCGACGCGCTCGGCTTCTCGGTCAGCTATACGAAAACAACGGCCAAAGTCGTCAGCGGCAACACCGTGATGCAGTTCAAGGTCGGCTCCAACATCATGAACGTCAACGGCCAAAACGTCACCTTGCCGACAGCGGTTCAGTTGAAAAACAACATCCCGGCCTTGCCGCTCAAAGCGATTGCGGATCGCACCGGCTACAAAATCATCTACGTAAACGGAAACTACACGGTGTACAAATAAGCTTGAACAGAAGGAACCCCGCTTCCCCGCGGGGTTTTTTGTTCTAAAAGGACATCCCCCTCCATACGATGGTACAAGAAGGGTACGTAAGGGGGGAGTAATCATGAACGAGCACACGAAGCGGCCGCGCCACGAAATCGTGATGATTAATCGACGCAGTTTGGCGATTTCGGGAGTAAAAAACGTCGAAAGCTTTGACAGTGAAGAATTCCTCTTGGAAACGGACGGCGGCTTTTTAACCATACGAGGCCAAAACCTGCATATGAAAAATCTGAGTCTGGAAACCGGAGAAGTAGCGATCGAGGGCCTGGTTCACGAAATGGCCTATCTCGAGCAGGGGCAGGCCGGGGATCGGTCGAGAGGATTCTTCGGCAAGTTGTTCAAGTGAATATCATCCTTCAACTGCAGACGGTTTTGGCCATGTCGACGTGCGGAGCGCTTATGGGGATGGGTTTTGATACGTACCATGTGTTCAAAGGGAAGAGCAGGCTGCCGCTCTGGCTGGTCTTCTTCTTTGATATCCTGTTTTGGGTAGGCAGTATGGGGGCGGTCTTCTGGATTTTAGTGAAGGTAAACGACGGAATTATTCGCTTCCCCATCTTTTTTGGAATGATTTTCGGTGCGTGGCTGTATTTTTTATTAGGCAGTAAGAAGTATATCCTTTTCCTACACCGCATGATAAAATTCTGTCAGTGGTTATACCGAACGGTGCTGCAAATCATTGACACCCTGGTTGTGCGTCCTGTGCTCTTTCTTTACCGAGTGATCCTCATGGTACTGACATTTTTGTACTCCATGTTGCTCATGATCCTCGGCTTTTTGTGGAAAGTGACGCGTTTTGTCACCGCTCCTTTTGCCAGATGGGGTCAACATTTGGGGAAAAAAATGTTCGGAAAAACAACAGGAATCTGGACCAATTGGAAGAATTGGTTTCACTCAAAGAGAAAGCGGGAGTAAACCGAGGTGGCGAGATGATGAAAGAAGCAAAAACCTCTCCAATCAATCGAAAAGGGCAAAGACGGAGAATGCGGCTCTTTTTCTTTTTTATCCTCTGCTTTTTCGTCTGGACTGGCTATACGCTTTATTTGCAAAGCGGAGTGCTGGCCGAGAAGAAAAGCGAGCTGGAAGCTCTCAAGCAGGAAGCGGTTGTCCTGCAGCAAAAGCAAGAGGAGCTGACTTACGAGGCAAGCCGGCTGAACGATCAGGAATACCTGGCGGAACTCGCGCGCAAACGGATTTATTACACGAAGCAGGGCGAGAGCATTTACGTGATTCCGGAATAAGCTCACAGTGTGATCTTCTAGGAGAGGGAGGCTTTCCACGTACATGGGAGTCGAGATCGGGAGCAAACTGGAAGGAAAAGTCACAGGTATCACGAAGTTTGGCGCGTTTGTAGAGCTGCCGGGGAATGTGACCGGACTGGTGCACATCAGCGAGATTGCCGACGTCTATGTCAAAGATATTCATCAGTTTTTGAAAATCGGCGACATCGTAACGGTCAAGGTCCTCAGTGTCAAAGAAGGCAAGATTGGACTGTCGATCAAAAAGGCACAGGAAAAGGAACGGCAGCCCCGTCAGCCGCGGGAGCGAACGGAAGGCTTTGAGGATAAGCTGAACCGCTTCCTCAAAGAAAGCGAAGACCGCCTGTCCTCTCTGAAAAAGAGCGGAGACAAGAAGGGACGCGGTCGGTAGAATATCATCGGAAAATTATGACTTTTATTTTTTTGCCAAAAGCGCATTTTGACAGAAAAAAGAGGAAGGTCATTTGAAAGTAGTGACGAATAAGGTATCGTAAGCCCGTTTCGCAAAGCGCGAATCACCTGTCAGCCGACGTTATCCGCCATAACGTCGGTTTTTTTTGTCCAAACTCGCGGGTTAATTTGTCGCACGATTCTGTGAATACGCGCTGGTTTTTTGACAAATTTTACAATCCCACCTCCGTATAATGGAGAAACACATTGAACAAGAACGGGGTGGAGCTAAAATGATCGCAAACAAGAATGTGTCCCAGGCTGGTCAAGCATGGGCGCGCCAAGTGTCTGACCGAATGGATACTACCGCACGAACATGGGGAGACAAAGTCGCTGACGCCGTACAGAGATGGAATGTGCTTCCACTTTTGATGGGGTTTTTGCTCGGGCGGGCCTTGATCTTGGAAGAGCTGACGCCTTTTGCTATACCGTATTTTATCGTCATGTTCTATCTTCGCAGGGACTGCCTGCTCATCACGGGACTGGCGCTTGTTCTCGGGGCCTTTACCCAATCGGTTCCGATCGGGCTGCAGACGATCCTCAGTATCGTGCTGGCCCTCTTTGCTTGCAAAATGATGGAGCGGCTGCGCAGGAAAGACTTTTCGCGCACGCCACTGCTCGTCGTCATCACAATCTTCGTCAGTCGGCTGCTGTACGCCACGCTGACCAACCAGGTGAACACGTATGAGCTGGTCATGGTCGCTGTCGAAGCTGTACTCGGCTTCGTGCTGACGCTCATCTTCATCCAGTCGCTGTCGATCATTCACTTGGCCAAGCCTTACGAGCCGCTGAAAAATGAGGAAATCGTGTCGCTCGTCATTCTCCTCGCCTCGCTGATGACAGGCACGGTCGACTGGATGGTAGAAGGCATCTCGATGGAACACGTCCTCTCCCGCTATTTGCTGCTCGTCTTCGCCTTCGTCGGGGGCGGGACCGTAGGGGCCGCTGTTGGCGTCGTAACCGGGCTTATCCTCAGTTTGGCAAATGTAAGTGCCCTTCTGCAAATCAATTTGCTGGCGTTTTCCGGTCTTTTGGCAGGATTGCTCAAGGAAGGCGGAAAAGTAGGCGTCTCCGCAGGTCTGCTGATCGGGACGGCCATCCTGGCAATCTACGGCGGTGCGGAAGAGACGCTGTACTACTCCTTGATTGAAACCTCCTTGGCTATTGTTGCCTTCATCCTCACGCCTGCCGTGCTCTGGAAAAAGGTAGCCCGCTTCATTCCAGGCACGCCCGAAAATTTGCAATCCCATCAGGAATACATGCGCAGAGTCCGCGATGTGACGGCGGGCAAAATTCAGCAGTTCTCCGATTTGTTTACCCAGCTCTCCCGCAGCTTTGCGCAAACGGCAGACCAGGAGGAAATCGAGGAGCAGGCAGATGCGTTCCTCAGCCGCGTCTCGGAGTTCACGTGCCAAAAATGCTGGAAGAAGGAACAATGCTGGGAAAAGGACACGCAAGCCACATATGAAGGCATGCGTTATCTCATGGACAAAGTGTACGAAAACGGCACACTCGCGGGTGTAACCCCGCCGCGCGACTGGGAGCGAAAATGCGTCAAGACGGAAAAGGTGCTGACCGTGATGGAGCAGGAATACGACCGCCAGCAAGCTTTTGACCAGTTGAAAAAGCAAGTGAAGGAAAGCCGCAAGCTGGTGGCCGATCAGCTCTCGGGCGTTTCTCGGGTCATGAGCGACTTTGCCCGCGAAATCCAGCGGGAAGGGATGGAGCTGTCTTTTCAGGAGAAGCAAGTCTCGAAGGCGCTGGAAGGCTTGGGGCTGTCCGTGCGCCGGGTGGAGATTCACAGCCTGGAAGAAGGCAAGGTCGATATCGAAATCAGTCAGCCGACTTGCTACGGGCATGACGAGTGCGGCAAAATCGTCGCGCCGATGCTGACGGAAATTTTGGGCGAGAACATTGTGGTACGCGAGCGGCAATGCGAAGCGCAAAAAGACGGTTCATGCACGATGTGCCTCGCTTCCGCCAAAACATATGAAATCGAAATCGGCGTGGCTGGCGCTGCCAAGGACGGCAAGCTGCTGTCCGGCGACAGCTTCCGCACGATGGATCTCGGCAATGGCAAGATGGCCCTGGCGATCAGTGACGGCATGGGCAATGGCGAGCGGGCCTTTTTGGAGAGCCAGTCCGCCCTCGACATGCTCCAGCAGTTGCTGCGCTCCGGTATGGACGAAAAAATTTCGATCAAGACGGTCAATTCCATTCTGGCGCTGCGCTCCACAGACGAAATGTTCGCGACGGTTGATTTGGCGCTGATCGATTTGCAGACAGCCCACACCCGTTTTATCAAAATCGGCTCCACGCCGAGCTTCGTCAAACGCAAAAGCGATGTCATCACGATTACAGCCAACAACCTGCCCGTCGGCATTCTCGAAGAAATCGAGGTCGACGTCGTGTCGAGAATGCTCAAGCCGGGCGATCTGCTGGTCATGATGTCCGACGGCATCTACGAGGCGCCGCGGCATATCGAAAACAGGCAAGCGTGGATGAAGCGGATCATCGGCGAGCTGGAGACAGACGACCCGCAGGAAGTCGCCGATCTGCTCCTGGAAAAAGTCATTCGCCAGCACTCCGGCAAAATTGTCGACGACATGACCGTCCTCGTGGCGCGGATTGACCGCTTTGTGCCGCAATGGTCCGCCATCCAGGTACACGGGATGGAGAAGCTGGAGCGGCCGCGGATTGTAAGCTAGGGGTATGTTTTCCCATCAGAGCGTCGATACTGTTGCTAAAACAGGCTGAATGGGGAGATTATTTGTGAAAGAAGCGACACTTCGTCAAATTCTGGTCGTAACAGACGGCTGCTCCAATTCGGGGATGAGCCCGGTTGCAGCCGCTGCTCTTGCCCGCGAGCAAGGGATTACGGTAAACGTCATTGGCGTCATTGACAAAAGCGAACTGGGCGAAAAAGGGGAGCGTGAAATCCGCGAAATCGCCGAAGCGGGAGGCGGGCTGTGCGACATCGTCTATCCGCAGCAGCTTGCGCAGACGGTGCAGATGCTGACGCGCAAGGCGATGACGCGAACCATCCATCAAGTGGTCAATAAAGAATTGAAGGAGATTTTGGGCGATTCCGGAATAGAGGAGCTGGCTCCCGACAAGCGCGTGCAGGTGGCAGGCATGGTGGACGAGCTGGGGGAAAAAAGTAGCCTGAACGTCGTGATGTTGGTCGATACATCGGGCAGCATGAAGCCAAAGCTGTCGGCGGTTCAGCAAGCCATTCACGATTTTAGCATCAGCTTGCACTCCCGAAGCGGGAAAAGCAGAATGGCTGTGGGTTCATTTCCTGGGAAACAAAAGTATTTGGATATACGCATCCCGTGGACAGACAAGGTGGAGCAGGCGCATCAGTTGACCAGCGATTTGGCCATGAGCGGAATTACCCCGACTGGGCCTGCGATTGTCGAGGCGATTGCCTTGTTTGAGCAGGATAAACTCCCAAGCTCGCTGCAGGAGCGCTATCGCGACGAAGAAGAAAATGACGACATGAACGGAAGTTTGCGCGACCATGTCTTCTAAGGCAGCGACTCCCGATCTGCCCACACATTTTCAGGGCAAATGGAACCGGAGGTCGTACCACGTTCTGCGGGAGTTGGGGCGTGGTGCGAACGGCACCGTCTACCTCGTTTCCCAGGACGGCGTGCGTCGCGCTGTCAAGGTAGGCGTGGAAGGCATGGATATTTTAATGGAAGTGAACGTGCTGAAAAGCATACAACAGGGGCGGGATTCCAAAGTGGGACCGCTCCTGTGTGATGTGGACGACCTCGTCGTGAACGGCAAGCCGTGTACGTTTTACGCCATGGAGTACCTGGAAGGCGAGCAGTTGGACCGATACATCAAAAAAGAAGGGGCGGAATGGGTGCCCGTCATGATCGTCCAGCTTTTGGCGAGGCTGGACGTCTTGCACAAGCACGGCTACATTTTCGGTGACCTCAAGCCGGAGAACATCATGGTGAGCCAGACGGACAAAACGGTGCGGCTGATTGATTTTGGCGGCGTGACGAAGCATGGAAATGCCGTCCGCCAGTTTACGGAGGAGTACGATCGGGCTTTTTGGCACGCAGGGGACAGGCGGGCCGAAACGGGCTATGATCTGTTTTCCGCAGCCGTCATGATGGTGCGTCTGACTGTTGGAAACGAGACGTGGAAAAGCAGCCTCAGTGAACCGCGTCACACGGGATTGCTCTGTGATATAATACGGAAAAGTGACAGCCTTTACCCTTATCGAGTGCCTTTGTTGAAGGCTTTTCACGGGAAGTTTGCCACAGCCCAGGAAATGAGATCCGAGCTGTTGGCGGTGCTTCGGGAGCGAACGGTCGCGAAGCCGCAAAAGAAGGCTCCGGCTGCCGCCGGGAAAGCGGGGAAAGTAGGCGGAGGCATTAGCGGTTTGTTCGTCGCCTCGCTCTTGCTGTTGGCTGGCACTTTGTATTATGCATGGTTCATGTGAAGGATGTGACGGTTTGTGTCCTCGGATTTGGTGATGGATACTTGCTTGTTGGCAGGATCAATTATATTGAAAAATGGTGGTGAAACATACCGGACGGAAGAGACGATGACATTGATCGCGGAGGCGGCGGGCATGGATGACGTCAACAGCTCCGCTACGCCAACGAGCATCATTTTGTCTTTCCGGTGCAGCGGGCTCGATCATACCCGTATGGTGCGGACCCCTAAGCGGACTACCAATTTGAATAAAATTACACTCGTAAACGATGTGTCCCGCAGGTTCGTCGGCGGAAAAATCAATTTGGAGCAAGCGTATCGACTGCTGCGCCAAATCGACCAGGAAAAGCCGATTTATCCGAAATGGATGCAGCATATCGCAGCCGCTATCGCCAGCGGCTCCTTCGCCATGCTGGCGGGCGGTACATGGTTTGACCTCATCCCGTCCGCATTGGCGGGGCTGATCGTCAATCTCAGCCTTGAATATTTGGAACAGTTTGTTCGAATGAAGTTTTTTACGGAATTTTCGGCTGCCTTGCTGGGCGGGCTGTTCGCCTTGCTGGCCGTAACCGTCTTTCCACAGTTGCACATTAGTATCATTATTATCGGTGCCATGCTTCCGTTGTTCCCAGGGATCGCGATCACCAACTCGCTGCGGGATTTGCTGGCGGGTGATCTGGTTGCAGGTGTGTCACGGGGAGTCGAGGCCATGTTGACGGCCGTCTCCGTAGCGGTAGCCACAGCGATTATTCTCTGGGTGGGGTGAGAAGTATGTTTTTTCAAGGTTTGGCGCTGAGCTTCGTCTCGTCAATGGCGTGGTGTGTGCTGTTTAACGTCCCGGTCCGCACGATTTTGGCCGGCGGATTGGCAGGTATGGTCGGTTTTTGCGTGTTCTCGCTGTTGCCGGTCTTGGGCGCGGAAGTGTTGCTTTCGACATTTGCTTCCGCGGCGATCGTCTCGTTGCTGAGTCAATTTTTATCCATCTTGCTTCGCGTTCCTTCGACCAACTTTAGCGTTGCGGGCATCATCCCGCTCGTTCCGGGGTCTTTGGCTTACAAGTCGATGCTCGCTTTCGTGAACAACAACTACGTGGAAGGCATTACCCTGGCGACCAAGACGATGATGGTGGCCGGAGCTATCGCATCTGGACTTATTTTTGGTATTTCCGTCGTGACGATCTGGAAAGGAGCCCGCTATGCTGGCAAGCGTACACAACGAGATTGAGGCTTCCGGGCTTTTGCTTCCCGGGGAAACGATTGTGGTAGGGGTTTCCGGCGGCAATGATTCTACAGCTCTTTTGCATATATTGGCTTCTCTCAATAAACAATATCAATACGGCTGGAAGCTGCATGCCGTACACCTGAATCACGGCTTTCGCGGAGAGGAGGCCAGGCTGGACGCACAGTACGCAGAGGCGTTGTGCAGCGAGCTTGGCGCAGTTTTTCACCTGTTTGCGTACGATGTTCCCTCCTATATGAAAAAGACGGGAAAAGGGAGCCAGGAGGCGAGCCGCGAGCTTCGCTACCGCTTTTATCGCGAGGTAGGCAGCGCGCACGGGGCGAGCAAGCTGGCATTGGCGCATCATGCAGACGACCAGGTCGAGACGATTTTGTTTCGCCTCGTTCGCGGCAGCAGGCTGCAGGGACTTACAGGCATGCCGCAGCGTCGCATGCTGGAGGACAGCGAGATGGAACTGGTGCGTCCTCTTTTGCATAAAACGCGTCAGGAACTGGAAGCCTATTGCCAGGAAAATCGTCTTGTCCCGCGTGAGGACAGCAGCAACCGATCGCGCAAGTACAAGCGCAATTTGCTGCGTCTTGACGTGATGCCGTTGCTTGCCGAGGTGAACGAGAGGTACCGCGAGCATATTCTCGATCTCGCCAGGGCGATTTCGCAGGATGAAGCTTTTTTGACACGGCTGGCCCGCGAACGTCTGGATGAGGCCACGATCGAAAAGAAACAGGAAGCATTTATGATTGACAAAGACAAGTTTCAAACTTGTGACGTTGCTTTACAAAGGAGAATGATTACTCTAATATTAAGTTATCTCTCAAAACATACCGAATGGTCTTCGCAGCATGTGGAGACCGTTTTGCACATGCTAGGGGGGAGTCGCCCTTCTGCGGAACTGCATTTGCCCGACAACATGGCGGTAAGCCGGATGTACGGACGAGTACTTTTTAGTCGTAGGAAGCGGCAAGACTGCATACATACCTATAGTTACGAACTCGCAGTTCCAGGGGTGACCCGGATCGACGAGAGCAATGCCACGGTACATATTTCTTACCTTGAAGGTCCCATGGATTGGGGGCGACTCCCGGGCAATGAAGCGGTGTTTGACGCCGATCAGCTTCCAGGAGCGCTGTATTTGCGTAACCGGAAACCAGGAGACCGTCTCACCCTGTTTGGCTCGGCAGATGGAAAGAAGCTGAAAGATCTACTCATTGATGCCAAAATTCCGCGAGCATGGCGGGACAAACTTCCGCTCTTGACGGCGGGCGATGAGGTAATTTGGGTACCAGGCGTGCGCCGTTCCGCCGTGGCGCCGGTAAATGGACAGACCAGGCGTTTTCTACACGTGCGGGTAGAGTTTGGAGAAGATTGGCGGGAGGTTTTTTCATGAATCAAGACATCGAGAAGATTTTGCTATCAGAAGAAGATATTGCAGGAAAGGTAAAGGAATTGGGCAAGACACTGGCTGCCGAATACAAGGACAAAAATCCGTTGGTGATTTGCGTTCTGAAAGGCGCGGTTGTTTTCATGGCTGACCTGATCCGCCACATGGATATTCCGTGCGAAATGGATTTCATGGCGGTTTCCAGCTACGGAAGCGGAACCGAGTCCTCCGGCATGGTGAAAATTCTGAAGGACCTTGATACCTCCGTGCAAAACAGACATGTGCTGGTAGTAGAAGACATCATGGATAGCGGATTGACACTGAGCCGATTGGTAGAGCTGTTGCGCCATCGGGAAGCTGCCTCTGTGAAAGTCGTGACACTCCTCAACAAACCGGAGCGTCGCAAGGTGGATATTTCGCCAGACTACAGCGGTTACGATATTCCGGACGAGTTTGTCGTCGGATACGGTCTGGACTACGCCGAGCGGTATCGTAATTTGCCGTACATCGGGGTATTGAAGCCTGAAGTCTACACCAAGTAGCTTTGTTGTGGAGACTCGGCAAAATATGATAAAATGTGAAAAGTGTCTGTTCGTGAGAGGAGGTAAGGAATGAATCGCTTTTTTCGTAATACCGGGTTCTACCTGCTGATTTTTCTTGTCACGGTCGGGATCGTGAATTTCATCCTCTCCGGTACTGATAAGGTTGGGAAACTTACATATCAGGATTTCCGGGTACAGCTTAAAGCTGACAATGTTACAGAACTATCCATGCGCCCTGAAAATGGTACATACAGGGTAGAGGGTACACTAGCTAAAGCTATTCCGGGACAGGAAAGCAACAAATTTTTTACCAACGTTCCTTTGTACGACTCTGATGTTGTAAAGCTGGTCGAGACGAAAATTGATGAACAAAAACTGAAAAAGGTAGAGTTCAATCCAGCGGAGGGCAACAGCATTTGGCTCACGTTCCTGACCTCGATCATTCCTTTTGTCATCATTTTCATCCTGTTTTTCTTCCTTCTGAACAATGCCCAGGGTGGCGGCAGCCGAGTGATGAACTTCGGAAAAAGCCGCGCGAAGCTGTACAACGAAGAGAAGAAGCGCGTTACGTTTGACGATGTAGCGGGTGCAGATGAAGAAAAAGCGGAGCTGGAGGAAGTCGTTGAGTTCCTGAAAGACCCGCGCAAATTTAACGCCGTTGGTGCCCGTATTCCAAAAGGGGTCCTGCTCGTAGGTCCTCCAGGTACTGGTAAAACCTTGCTCGCCCGCGCTGTTGCTGGTGAGGCAGGCGTTCCGTTCTTCAGCATTTCCGGTTCTGACTTCGTGGAAATGTTCGTCGGGGTGGGTGCATCCCGCGTGCGTGACCTGTTTGAAAACGCGAAGAAAAATGCTCCGTGCATTATCTTCATCGACGAGATCGACGCCGTAGGTCGCCAGCGTGGAGCTGGTCTCGGCGGTGGTCATGACGAGCGCGAGCAAACCCTCAACCAGTTGCTCGTAGAGATGGACGGTTTCGGCGGCAACGAAGGCATCATCATGGTGGCTGCGACCAACCGACCTGACATTCTCGACCCGGCGCTTCTGCGTCCAGGACGTTTTGACCGTCAAATCACAGTGGATCGTCCCGACATCAAAGGCCGTGAAGCGGTGCTCAAGGTTCATGCCCGCAACAAGCCGCTTGGCGACGACGTGAAGCTGGATGTGATTGCCCGTGGTACTTCGGGCTTCACAGGTGCTGATTTGGAGAACTTGCTGAACGAAGCTGCTCTCCTTACTGCCCGCAAAAACAAAAAGCAAATCAGCATGAAGGAAGTGGACGAAGCGATCGACCGCGTCATTGCTGGTCCGGCGAAAAAGTCTCGCGTTGTCAGCGAGGACGAAAGACGCCTGGTTGCTTTCCACGAAGCCGGTCACACCATTATCGGCTATCACCTGAGAAATGCAGAAATGGTACATAAGGTAACGATCATTCCGCGCGGCCAGGCTGGCGGATACACCGTGATGCTGCCAAAAGAAGACCGTTTCTTTGCTACCAAAACAGATTTGCTCGACAAAATCGTCGGCCTCTTGGGTGGACGAGTGGCTGAGGAGCTGGTGCTCGGGGATATCAGTACCGGGGCACACAATGACTTCCAGCGCGCGACCGCGATTGCCCGCAGCATGATTACCGAATACGGGATGAGCAGACTCGGTCCGATGCAGTTCGGCAAGAGCCAGGGACAGGTATTCCTGGGCCGCGATTACGGCAACGAGCGCAACTACTCCGACAAGATCGCCTATGAGATTGATCTGGAAATGCAAAACATCATCAACGAATGCTACGCCAAGTGTAAAGAGTTGCTGACCAAGCACCGCGATCAGCTCGATCTGATTGCGAACACTCTGCTGCGCGTAGAAACACTTGATGCAGATCAGATCAAACAACTGATCGAGACGGGCAGAATGGACAACGATCCAGACAATCCGGATAACGGCGATGTGGTCGTCAACATTCAACCGAAGCAAGACGAAACAAACGAAGAACCGAAACAATAAGGGGCGCCTCAGGTGCCTCTTTTCTTCATAAAAGGACAAGAGGTTTGCTTTCGCAAAATCATAATCAACCGAATCGATCTGGAGGAGGAGAAATGATGCTGCTTACACCGGGAATGGCTGCATTTGATATGGACGGTACGTTGTTGAACGAGGCATCACAAATGACAGAAGGGACGAGAGCGGCACTGTTCAAGCTGCAAGAAAAGGGCTGCAAGCTGGTGCTGTCGACAGGCAGAATGTTCGGCTCCGCCCAAGTCCCGATTGACTCGTTTCCATTTGACGGATACGTATGCAGCAACGGGGCAGCGATTTATGAAAAAGACGGCACGCTGGTTCGCCGCTTTTACTTGTCCAAGGAAATGGTGATTGATGCGATCCATGCGCTGCGACAAGAGCCGATTTACTACGAACTGCATGATACGAACAGCAACCGCTGGATGGTGCAGGAGGATCGTGAGCGTCTGGAGGCGATCATCGAGCAGGATGCATCGGTGGAGGGAGTCTCCATGCGGCAGTTTGCGTTTTACAGGCTCGCCCGCGTCGCGCCGCTTGCGGAAATGCTGCAAAAAATCGAAAGCGGAGAAGCGGAAATCGTCAAGTTTTTCGTCTGGGACAACAATCCGGAACGGCTGAAGCGGGTTGCTGAGCAGTTCAACCCGTGGCAGGAGCAGGTGACGATCACTTCGTCCGGCAAGCAAAATATCGAGGTCATTCCCCACGGCGTTTCCAAATGGGAAGGACTGCTGTATTTTTGCAAGACGTGGGGAATAGCGCCCGAACAGGTGATGGCGTTCGGCGATGCGGAGAACGATCGCGAGGCGTTGACCGGGGCTGGCTATTCGGTGGCGATGGAAAACGCAACGCCTGCGATCAAGCAGATTGCCAAATATATCGCGCCGCATCATAACGACGATGGCGTAGCCCGATTTATTTTGGAACGCGTGATTGGCGAGCCGACGATATAGCCGACAAAGTGGAATCATAGCTGTAAAAGTCTTTAAAAGCGGTAGCAAAACTCTCTCTGCCGAGAAACCGTCCTTAGCCTGGGCGGTTTTTGTTGTTGTTGTTGAGAATGGTTATCAATTATAATGAGCGTAGCTATTCGGAGAGGAGAGAGTACCCCCTATGATGCAAAAAGAGCTTTTTCTTCTGTGGAATCACGCTTCCGTCAAAGTCATGGACGTACGCCACCAGATTGTGCGGCCAGGGGAAAAACAGAGGTTTGATCCGCTCCCTTCGAGTGTGTTTCTGTATTTCATTCGCGGTCGCGCCGAGGTGTTGCTGGATGAGCTGGCGTATTCTGTGCGCAGCTTTCACGTCATTCACGGCGGCAAGGGACTGACGCTCGAAATCACGGCCTGCGAAAACGACGCGGAATACTACATTCTTTTTTATAAAGCGGTTATTTCTTTGCCATGCCGCCAGGAAATCATGCAGCTTTTGGAGCGGCGCAACTGGTTTTTGGCTCCGTATGCCTTTATTCCCCAACAGTCTGTCGCCCTGTTCGATCAGGTGGAAAAGCTGCACGCAGTTTGGCAGGCGAACGACGCCGATCCTGTGCGGCAACTGCGGGCGAGAGGGCTGTTTCAGCTTTTTGTCTCCGAGCTGTTGCGGCAAATGGACGAAGAAGCGCGAGGCTACGGAAAAGCCGACCTTGTTTCCCAGGCGAAGCAGTTCATCCACACGCATTACAGCAAGCCGATTACGCTGGAGACGATGGCGAAAAGCTTACCTACAGCATTCCGTATTTGTCCAGGCTGTTCAAGCAGCAGACGGGGCACAGCCCGATCGACTACCTCATCAGCGTGCGGCTGGACAGGGCAAAGGCATTGCTCGCGCAAACCGATGCCTCTTTGCAGGAGGTTGCCGAAGGCGTCGGGTACAGCGACCTCTCCTACTTTATCCGCGCGTTCAAAAAACATACGGGTGTCACGCCGGGACAGTTTAAGGAACAGGCGGCCAGCGTGCGTGCAGGCTCAGAATATCCTGTGAAAAGGCTAAGATCATCCCTTGTACGAATCTCCCCGCACAACTACAATCTGTTTAATAATGAAAATCATTATCGAAAAGGTGAGGGAGAGAAAGTGCAGCTATTCAGAAATGGAACCAAAGGCAAAATGCACAAGCTGATGCTGGGGCTCGCGTTGCTTTTGAGTGCATGCTCCAGTCCTGGGAATGGCGGGGCAGTCAACAGCAGTCCTCCGCAGTCGACGCAGCAAACAACAGAAGCTTCGGCCGCAGCGAATGCCCAGCAAGCGAAGCAGCAGTAATGGCCGCGAACCTATGTGGATGCGACAGGAAAAGAAGTGGTGATTGCCAAGCAGCCACAGCGTGTTGCCGTTACTCACTTTGGAATGATGGAGTATTTCTTTGCGCTGGAAACACCTCCGATCGCCTCTACACTGGCAGAGCGCATGCTGGGATCGTTTGAAACGTTGAAGCCTTACGCCAAAACAGCCACAGTCAAAGATATCGGTGAAGTGACTACACCGAATCTGGAGCTGATGACGGAGCTTGAACCGGATTTGATTGTAGCTTTTTCCGGGACGCACAATGACGTCTACGAAGATTTGAGCCATATTTCCACCGTTGCGATGATTAACAATACAGAGGAGCGAACCTGGGCAGAGACGCTCCGCGAATACGCCAAACTGATCGGCAAAGAGCAGTTGGCCGAGGACTATATCACGAAGCTGGAAGCGCTGATGGCAGAAGCCGGAGAAAAATTGGCCGCGAAAAAGGACAAAACCGTGACGTTCCTGCGGGCATCGGGTGACGGCAGCACTTTTTACGTGCTCGATGACAATGACGTCTCGTATGCTTTCGATGAAAAATCCGGGCTGGGCCTCAAACCTCCCGGCCAGTACAAGCTGGAGGGCGACGTCGTTTCTTTGGAAGGCATAACAGTGCTCGATCCCGACTACATTTTCCTCGTCGATTATTTGGACAATATGGATACGACGCTTGCCGAGCTGAACAAAAGCAAAGTGTGGCAGTCGCTGAAGGCTGTAAAAGCAAACCATGTGTATCCGCTTGATGTCTCAATCAGTACAAAAGGTCCGTTGGCGGTTGAGTACACGACGAAGGAGCTGCTCCGGGTTCTTGCGGAATAGCCTCCAAAATCAATCGCATGGACGGAGAGGAGAGCGGGCAGATGAGTCAGCCTAGCGTGCTACACGATACGTTTAACGAACGACAGTTATTGATTTACTTGCCTGACGGTTATGCGGACAGCGACCAGCGTTACCCTGTCGTCTATTTGCAGGACAGCGGAGATTTGATTGAGCCAAACGATAGCGACACCTTGCTGAAAGTGCGGGAGCTGACGGCGAAGGGCGAGTTGCCAGGCATGATTTTTGTCGGAGTGGCTTCGTTTGATCGCAACGACGAATACACGCCGTTTGTTTCGCCCAACGTGTTTGAGCCAGGCAAGATGTTTGGCGGCAATGCATCCGTCTACGCCCGTTTTCTGGCGAACGAGCTGAAGCCGTACATCGACAGTAAGCTGCGGACGCTGCCGGACAGAGAGCATACGGGGATTATGGGCTTTTCGTTTGGCGGGCTTATCTCCGTCTACACGGCGTTCTCGTATCCGGATATTTTTGGGCGAATCGGGAGCTTTTCCGGCTCCTTCTGGTTTCCGGGCATCATCGAATGGCTGGAGCAGTTGCCCATCCGCCAGACAGGCCAGCGCCTCTACATGAACCTGGGACATGCAGAAGGTGCAGGCCGCACGAACGGACAACAGTGGATGGTGCCCAACAGCAAAAAGGTGTATGAACTTTTGCTGCAAAACGGCTTTACCGAAAGCACGGTGCGCCAGGTGATTTACGAGAGCGAGTACCATTCCTTCGATCTGGGGGTGCAGTACGTCCCGGAGGCGCTGCAATGGTTGTTCCGGGCAGAGTAGACGAGAGCGACAGGCTCATATCCTTTTTAAAAGGAAAGGATAGGCAAATCATGTAACAACGCTTACATTGACAAGACCCAGTAATCAGCTTACAATGACCGTAAATTATGACACCACCGTAGGGGGATTTTTTCCATGGACGCTTTAGCGTTAGAAAAAAAAGCCCAGCGCAACGCTGAGTTACGTGAACGACTGATGCAGTTGAAGAAAGAACGTAATGCCATCATTCTTGCTCATTTTTACCAACGTCCTGAGATTCAGGAAGTAGCCGACTTCATTGGAGATTCCTTTGGACTGGCACAAAAAGCAAAGGAAACCGATGCAGATGTGATCTTGTTCTGCGGAGTTCACTTCATGGGAGAAAGTGCAAAAATTCTCAATCCCCAAAAGAAGGTTATCATTCCTGATGAGCGCGCAGGCTGTCCAATGGCGGACATGGTGAACGTAGAGGGGCTGCGCAAGCTAAAGGCACAGCATCCGAATGCGAAAGTAGTGGCGTACATCAACACTTCTGCTGACGTCAAGGCAGAAACACACATCTGCTGTACGTCGTCTAACGCAAAGCGAGTGATCGAATCTGTGGACAGCGAGGAGATCATCTGGGTTCCGGACAAAAACCTGGGCCACTACGTCTCCCAGTTTACGGACAAAAAAATGATTATTTGGGAAGGCTACTGCAATACGCATGACCAGTTGTCCGTCGAAGACATCATGACGTTGAAGCAGCAGCATCCAGAGGCAGTGGTCGTCGTGCATCCGGAATGCCGCCCGGAAGTGGTTTCCTTGGCCGACTACGTAGGCTCCACAACCGGAATCCTCAAATACTGCCGCGAATCGTCCCACAAGGAATTTATCATCGGGACCGAGGACGGTACACGCTACATGCTGGAAAAGGACAGCCCGGACAAGACGTTTATTTTCGCGTCCAAATACCTCGTCTGCCCGAACATGAAGGTGAACAACCTGAAAAAATGCGTCGAGGCGTTAGAGACCATGAAGCCGGAAATCTACGTGCCAAAAGAAATCGCAGACGCGGCGCGCGCGTCGCTGGAGCGGATGCTGGAAGTAGCTCCGGCGTAAGCGGATGGCCTGTTGATCGGCAATCATTTTTATGAAAAGAGAGAAGGGAGCAGAGCTTGTTGCAAGCTTTGCTCCCTTTGTTGCTGTCTCGCGTGCGAAGCAGTCTACGACTCCGCCAGAGGCTGAAATCCTTTCTGCTATCCCCAAAAAGCTCCCTCGTGAGGAAGCGACAGCGTGCCAGTCCCTGATGAAAACTGCCCGATGCTCAAGACGGCATAGGAGTCGGTGTCGGTTTTCCGTAGCCTTCTTTGTAGGTGTGGTCGATGTAGTCGCGGATTTCTTTTGTCGATTTTCCAGCCTGCTTCAGCTTGGAAGAAATAACGGCAATCTCCATGCAGACGCCGCAGCGTGTCCCGTGGTCATCCCAGACGATGGAGCCATCCGGCTTTTCCTCTTTGATAAAGCAGTTGCCGTTGTGCAGATGTCCAGCGCTCTCTCCGCAGCCGCAGTAGCAAGGGATGGATTTGAGCAGCTCGCGGTTGGTGCCGGCGATTTTGTACGATTCGATAATGACGGGGTCTTGATTATCTAAAAACTTCGGAAGCTGATCGACGGAAGCTGTCATTTCCTGCAGGTCACCATTCGGAGCGTGCTGTGCGTGATTCGCGTGATCCTGACCAGCTTGATCGTTAGAGCCACAGCCAGCAAGCAGAGCTGCGGTGATGAAACTGATCGCTAACCATGATTGTCGTTTCATTTTGGACATACCTCCTGCCTTTTATCTTATCATAACGGCATGGAGAAATTGTGAAGCTATGATCGACGTTGCAAACAAATGACAATTAAATCGGAATAAATCCTATTTACTTTTTGGGCTTCAGTCCTTATAATGAAAAACGATCATGAAACTAAATCGGAATCATTTTGAATTGGGTAGGAGGAGCACAGAGATGAAAAAGGGCCTGATGGCGATCGTTAGCCTGATTGCAGCGGTCAGCATTGCCGGATGCGGCGCAGCCGATCAGACAGCAAGCACACCTCAAACCGGCGGCGATGCGAGTGCCAAGCCAAAAGTATATACGACTATTTATCCGCTCGAATACGTAGCCAAGCGTATCGGGGGCGACCATGTGGAAGTGACCAACATCATTCCGCCCGGAGTGGAGCCGCACGATTACGAGCCAACTGCAAAAGACATGGTGGCGTTGGCGAACGCAGACATTTTTGCCTACAACGGCAGCGGCCTGGAGCTTTGGGTCGATAAAGCGGTAGGCAACCTCGACAAAAACAAGACTGTGATCGTCAATGCGTCGGAAGGTCTGGACTTGCTGAAAGCGACAGAACATGAACACGAGCACGAAGGGGAAGCAGCGACGGAAGAAGGGCACGAGCATGAGGGAGAAGCCGCGACCGAGGAGCACGGCCATGACCACGGCGAATTTGACCCGCACGTCTGGCTGGACCCTACGAAGCTGAAGGCGCAGGCGGAAAAAGTGAAAAATACGCTGGTGCAAAAAGACCAGGCGCACGCTGCCGATTATGAGAAAAACTACGCGCAATTGGCTGCCGACCTGGATCAGTTGGACCAGGAGTTTAAAAACATGGTCTCGCAAGCTGCCAAAAAAGAATTTATGACCTCGCACAGCGCATTCTCCTATTTGGCGAATCGGTACGGACTGGAGCAAGTATCCATTTCCGGGCTGAATCCGGCTGACGAGCCGTCGCCAGCAGAATTGAAAAGTCTGGTCGATCATGTGAAGGAGCACAACATCTCCTATGTCATGTTCGAAACGCTCGTCTCGCCAAAAGTAGCGGAAGTGATCGCGAAGGAAGCCGGCGTGAAGACGGCGACGCTCAATCCGCTTGAAGGTTTGACTGAGGAGGATGTAAAAGCTGGACGTGACTACTTGTCCATCATGCGTGACAACCTGGAGACTTTGAAAGTCGCATTGAAATAAGCTTGCAGCAAAAATGTCGCTATCTACAGCGGCATTTTTTTCTTTGCCTGCCCGCGATTTTGTCCTGATAGCCGGGCTTCAGGCGTTTTTGCCAAATAGGAGGGTTGTGGTTCGGGCAAAATCGTAGTAGGATGAAAGGTAACAAATCAGAACAAATCCGATTTAAAGGATGATTATTGCATGGAACCAATGACCCAAGGAGTGCCTGTGGTAAAGCTCACGGACGTCTCCTTTCAATATGAAGACAAACTGGTTCTGGACGGGGTGGAGTTTTCGCTGGAACGAGGAGAGTTTGTCGGGATTGTCGGCCCGAATGGCTCGGGAAAATCAACGCTGATGAAGCTGATCCTTGGGCTGCTCACCCCGAACAAGGGAAAAGTCGAGCTGTTCGGTCAGCCTCTGTCCAAATTCCGCGAATGGAACCGGATCGGGTATGTAGCACAGCAGGTAGCTCACGGAGCTGGCGGCTTTCCCGCGACGGTGCAGGAAGTCGTGGCTTCCGGTCTGGTGGGGAAGGTCGGCCTTTTCCGCAGACTGAACGCCCAACATCATGCGAGCGTGCGGGCTGCCGTCGAGCGTGTCGGCTTGGCGGAAAAGCTGAATCAGCGCATCGGCAGCCTGTCTGGCGGGCAATTGCAGCGCGTATTCATCGCGCGTGCGCTCGTGGCGGAGCCGGAGCTGTTGATTCTCGATGAGCCTACTGTCGGTGTCGACCAGGAGTCGATTGAGCAGTTTTACGGTCTGCTTCGCTCGCTCAAAGAGGAAAACGGCCTGACGATGATGATCGTGAGCCACGACGTCGGCGTCATGTCGCAATGGGTGACAAAAGTAGCTTGCGTGCAGAAGAAGATTCATTTTCATGGAACGGCTCACGAGTTTGAGCACAATCAGGAAAAAATATTGCAGAGCATGTATGGTGATTCTGTCCGGCTTTTGTCTCATCACCATTAAGCCGTTGCAAACGAGATAACAAAGAAGGAGTATGAACATGCTGGCTGATTGGTGGCAGTATGATTTTTTGCGGTACACCCTGTTTTCGGGGATTTTGATTGGCCTGATTTGCCCGTTGCTCGGGACGTTTCTCATCGTCCGGCGCTTGTCGATGATGGCCGACGGACTTTCTCACGTCACGCTCTCGGGCGTGGCGGCGGGGATGCTGGTCTCGAAAAAAATTGCCTTTTTCTCGGCAGTAAACCCGCTGTTTTTCGGGATGCTTTTTGCGGTAGTCGGCTCTTTGTTCATTGAACGGCTGCGCAAAGTGTACAAAGCGTATCAGGATTTGGCGATCCCGATCATTTTGTCCACAGGTCTGGGGCTGTTTACGGTGTTAATCAGTGTGGCGGACGGATTCAACGCTGACCTGTACTCGTATTTGTTCGGGAAAATTGTCACTGTCTCCATCGAGGACTTGTATGCGCTGATTGGCGTAGCAGTCGTTGTGCTGGGCACCGTCTTTTTGATTTACAAGGAGCTGTTCGCCGTCTCCTTTGACGAAGAGTTCGCCCGGGTGTCCGGTGTCGCGCGCAGATCGATCAACCTGTGGTTCATGGTGCTCGTGGCGCTTACGATTGCCGCTTCCATGCGGATTGTCGGCGTGCTTTTGATTTCCGCGCTGATTACGCTTCCGGTTGCGGCGAGCCTGCAAATTGCCCGAAGCTTTCGCCAAACGATCTTTTTCTCGATTCTGTTCGCAGAAATCTCCGTGTTGAGCGGTTTGTATTTTGCCTATCTCTTCGATTGGGCATCTGGTGGTACAATTGTGTTGATGGCCGTTTTGATTATGCTCGTTGTCTTGGGAGTCAAAAAGCTGCGTGTGATAATGCGATAGAGTCATCAGGTTAAGACAAAAGGAAGGAGTGTTTGTCGATGAAAGTGGAAGAAGCCCTGCAAATTTTGAAGGAGCACGGGTACAAATATACCGGCAAGCGGGAGGAAATGATCCGCATCTGCGCAGCCGAAAAGCGCTACTTGTCTGCCAAGGATATTATGGAACGAATCAAGGAGCAGTATCCGACGCTCAGCTTCGATACGGTTTATCGCAACATCTCCACTTTTGTTGAGCTGGGGATTTTGGAGGAGACGGAGCTGGAGGGAGAAGGCCGTTTTCGTCTCGCTTGCTCCGCCGACGGGCATCACCATCACCACGTCATCTGTACGGAATGCGGGAAGACCTCTTCCCTGCCAGGCTGTCCGATGAACGTCATGGCGGCTGTCCCGGAAGATTTCCAGGTGACCGGGCACAAGTTTGAAGTGTGCGGAACCTGCAAGGAATGTGTCGCCCAATCCAACTGAAGCTAGTTTGCCTGCAAAGAGTGTTCGCCTGAGGGCGGGCGCTCTTTTTTTGCAAGAACAGCCTTTCGCCAAAACGCGATCGCTCATCCTTGAGAAGTCTTTCGATACAGGTTTTCTTACGCCTGAAAAGGAACTCTTCCAATGTAGTTTTCATCCGGTCGGTATTTGCTATAATGGGTGGGAAATCATCAGTTACGGAGAGAAGGGACAGCAGCCATGATTCCCCGTTATATCGCGGATTTTGATTTGCAGTCGTTGCCTCGATTGAAAACAGACGTAGCCGTTGTAGGAGCAGGGATAGCCGGGTTGTATACGGCATTGCAGACGAGTGAGTTTGCGGATGTAGTTCTGATTAGCAAAAAAGGGCTGGATGACAGCAATACCCGCTGGGCACAAGGGGGGATTGCCGCCGTTACTGCCAAGTCGGATTCTCCTGCCTTGCATCGTCAAGATACGCTGATCGCCGGAGCTGGACTTTGCTCGTACGAAGCGGTGGAAGTGCTCGTACACGAAGGCCCTGATCGCTTGAAAGAACTGATTGCATATGGGACGGAGTTCGATCGGGATGAACAAGGCCAGTACGAACTGACGCAGGAAGGGGCGCACAGCAAGCGGCGCATTTTGCACGCAAACGGGGATGCAACCGGAGCAGAAATCGTCCGCGCTCTGTCCAAGCGGGTGATGGAGCAGGGGAACATTCGGGTGCTGGAGCATCATTTTGCCATTGATGTGGTCACACAGGATGGAGAGTGCGTGGGGGTCATCGTGCAAAAGCCGGAAGGGGACATGTTTTTCCTGGAGGCAAAAGCAACCGTGCTGGCGACCGGGGGAGCGGGGCAACTGTACCGCTACACGACCAATCCGGAAATCGCCACCGCTGACGGAATCGGCATCGCCTACCGGGCCGGGGCGCGCATTAAGGATGTGGAGTTCATCCAGTTTCACCCTACGGCGCTGTACTATCCGGGGGCGCCGCGCTTCCTGATCTCCGAGGCCGTACGGGGGGAAGGCGCGATTTTGCGCAACAGCAACGGCGACCGCTTCATGGACAAGTACCACCCGCAAAAAGAGCTGGCGCCGCGCGACATCGTAGCCCGCGCCATCGTCTCGGAGATGGAGCAGACCAAATCGTCGTTTGTGTATTTGGACATCACGCACGAACCGGAGGAGCTTATCAAGCGCCGTTTCCCGACGATCTACAACTTTTGCCTGCAATACGGACTGGACATGGTGACGGACTGGATTCCGGTTGCCCCTGCGTGCCACTACATCATGGGCGGCGTCCAGACCGATCTGAACGGCGAGACGACGACAAAACGGCTGTTTGCCTGCGGGGAGGCGTCCTGCACAGGGGTACATGGAGCCAACAGGCTGGCGAGCAATTCGTTGTCGGAAGCGGTCGTGTTCGGACATCGTATCGCGCAGCGGATCAAACAGTTGCCTGCGCTGCCTGACATTCGTCCGGTTCGGGCTGTATCTGCAGATCGGGATGCGCGCACGTTTAGTACACGTGAACAAAGAGTGAAGCTGCAAAAGCTGATGCTGCGGCATGTCAGCGTCAAACGCGACGAAAAAGGCTTGTTGAAAGCGCTGGCAGAACTGGAGCGAATGGAGCGGTTTTACCAGTACGCGGCGCAGGACCGGGAGGCGTTCGAGTTTTTGAACCTGTTGAACGCAGCGGTGCTGACGACGAGAGCCGCATTGCTTCGCGAAGAAAGCCGCGGCGGGCACTATCGCAATGATTTTCCGAATAAAGACGATTTGTTATGGCGCAAGCATTTGATCCAGACGTTTGAAGACGGCGTCCAAGAGGAGTGTGGAAAAAACGATGTGGAATAAACGGGAGCTGGAGCGAAAAATCGAAGAGTGGCTGCAGGAGGATCTGGGCTTTGGCGATGTGACGACGCTGAGCACGATCCCCGAGTCCGAGCAAGGAACGGGAATTTTGTACGCAAAGGAAGCGGGAGTGGTAGCCGGGCTGCCGATTGCCCGGCAAGTGTTCGCGACGGTTGATCCCGCGCTTGTGTTTACGGCAAAAGTAGAAGAAGGACAGCGGGTGGAAGTCGGTCAGGAGCTGGCAGAGGTGCGCGGCTCCGTGCGGTCCATCCTGAGCGGCGAGCGGCTTGCGCTCAATTTAATGCAGCGCCTGTCCGGCATCGCGACGAAGACGAGCGAATACGTGGCAGCGGTAGCGGGAACGAAAGCGCGGGTAGTGGATACGCGCAAGACGACTCCGGGACTGCGTTTTCTCGAAAAGTACGCCGTTCGCGTCGGAGGCGGCCACAATCACCGTTTTGCCTTGTACGATGCGGTGATGATTAAAGACAATCACATCAAAGGAGCGGGCGGCATCGCACAGGCGGTCGCTTCGGCGCGGGCAGCGATTCCGCACACGATGACGGTAGAGGTGGAGGCGGAGTCGCTGGACCAGGTGCGTGAAGCATTGGAAGCGGGCGCGGACATTATCATGCTGGACAACATGTCTTTGGAAACCATGAGAGAAGCGGTGGCGCTTATTGATGGCCGCGCGGTTGTCGAGGCTTCCGGTGGCGTCAACCTGGAGACGATCGGAAATATTGCCAAGACGGGCGTGGATGTCATCTCTGTCGGCGCTCTGACCCACTCGGTCAAGGCGTTTGATATCAGCCTGGATTTGAATACGCGCAAACGGTAAGGAGCGACCTGTATGCTACTGGTGATCGACATAGGCAACTCCAACATCGTCCTCGGTTTGTACGAGGGCGAGGTGCTGCGGCATCATTGGCGGATTGCCGCCGACCGGAACAAGACAGAAGACGAGTACGGCATGCTGGTAAAAAGCTTGTTCAGCAGTGCCGGTCTGACGATGGAGCAGGTCAGGGGAATTATCTTTTCCTCAGTCGTGCCGCCGTTGAACACGGTGATTGAGCGCATGTGCCGCAAATATTTGCGCCAAAAACCGCTGATCGTCGGGCCGGGGGTCAAGACCGGGCTGAACATCAAATACGAGTATCCGCGCGAAGTAGGCTCGGACCGAATCGTCAATGCGGTGGCGGCCATCCACGAATACGGGGCCCCTTTGATTGTTGTTGATTTTGGGACGGCGACGACTTTTTGCTATGTGGACGAGCGCGGGCAGTATTGGGGCGGAGCGATTGCGCCGGGCATCGGAATTTCCACGGAGGCGCTGTTCAGCCGCGCGGCAAAGCTTCCGCGCATCGAAATCACAAAGCCGGCAAGCGTCGTAGGGCGAAATACGATTGCGGCCATGCAGGCGGGCATTTACTACGGTTTCGTGGGCCAGGTCGAGGGGATTGTGCGCCGGATCAAAGCGGAGTACCAGACGGAGCCGACGGTAGTAGCGACAGGAGGGATGGCTTCGCTGGTAGCAGACGAGACATCCTGCATTCAAGTGGTCGATCCTTATTTGACATTAAAAGGGCTGCGCCTGGTTTATGAGCGCAATCAGTGAATTGGTGAAAAACAGCCGTGGCAGGCAAGCGCTGCGGCTGTTTTTGATTGGAGATTTTGCTACACCATTTTGCAATAAAACAATTCCGGATCACCAGGGTCCAGGTGGCTGATGGTTCCGCTGTACTCGTAGCCGAGCTTTTCGCAGAGCTGCTGCATTTTTTTGTTCGATAGGTTAGTGGAAGTGAACAGCTTTGCGGTAGGGCATATTTTTTCCATGTGGAGCATCAGGGCTTTGCCGATCCCTTTTTGCTGATGCGTGGGATGGACGACGACGAGGTGGATAAAGCTTTGCTGAAAAAACGATTGGTTCATGATGGCGAAGCCTGCGGCATGCATGTCCAGGGAAGCGACATGACAGTGACCGGCTGCAATAGCGGATTGCAGCTCTTGCTCGCGACTGGCGGAGCCTAGCACGGCGGCATCTATTCGACAGACAGCGTCGATATCGTGAGACGTTGCTGGACGAATCGTTACTATGGCTTTCACGTCCTTCCATCATTTTTTGAGCCGTTTCCTTTCTTGTATGAAGAAGGGCAAGGGTGTTAAACTGGGAGTATAGACTTTGCGTTTTTCGGCATACGATGAAAAGGAGCCAACGCCGTTGCAGCGGCATTGGACTCCCGGGACAAGAAGCTGTGGCACACCCACGGCGCGCATGATTACAAAACCAGCGAACCCACCGTCGGGCGGTCAACCTTAGGCGGTGGGTTTTCGCTTGTTACGCCGTTTTCTTGCCCATTGGTACAGCTTTCTGCCACTAAACCAGAGGCTGAGCAGCGTTGCCAGTACTTTCAGGCAAAGGTAGAGCGTGCCGAGCGAGACCATCAGCGTCACCTCCTTTGCAGGAAGCTGCGCCGCGGCCTTCCACCGCCAATCTTGTCCTATGGTAAAGTATACCATTGTTTGGTGTGGCAGCCATCCCAAAAAGCTCGTTTGCTCTGTCCTATTTGGTGTAGGCGCGATTGCAGGCGTGCCTGTGAAAGATGGATGGATAGTTCATGGAGTAAAATTCGGTTTCGCGGGCAATTATAAATGCGTAGCTCGCAAAGGGGGCGTGACGTAATCAGAGAAAAAGAAAACGGATTTTGTTATTTTTTCGTTGACAGCGCGTGGCTCACGCGCTAAAATGGCTATTGTGCCTAGCAGAAAAGTTATATGACAGTGAACTTTTTAAATGAAATCAAAAAACTTCTTGCCAAGTCGATGAGCTTGTGATAACATACGAAGTCTGAAAGGCAAACAAGGTGGATCGCTTTGATCTCTTTCATATGTACATGGATGGATGTCCGAGCGGCCGAAGGAGCACGATTGGAAATCGTGTAGGCGGGGTTGACCCGTCTCGTGGGTTCAAATCCCACTCCATCCGCCATTAATTCTCATGGCCCGTTGGTGAAGCGGTTTAACACAGCAGCCTTTCACGCTGTCATACAGGGGTTCGAATCCCCTACGGGTCACTTATACACCCACCTAGTTGTTGGGGTCCCCGCAAAGTACTCGGTGTTGCTACAACGCAATCTCTTCTCTTTGTGGGGTACTTTGGAGGCTTAGCTCAGCTGGGAGAGCATCTGCCTTACAAGCAGAGGGTCGGCGGTTCGATCCCGTCAGCCTCCACCACTCTTAATAGTACGATCACAAAGCTAAGGCTTGATCGTTCAAATCGTCGCGGGATGGAGCAGCTCGGTAGCTCGTCGGGCTCATAACCCGAAGGTCGCAGGTTCAAATCCTGCTCCCGCAACCAAATTTTCTTTCTCCCTGTTTCCTGGGTCGATGTTTTGATTCATCACTTGGAACGCATTGGGCGGAGCGACATAATATGGAGCTGTGGTGAAGTTGGAGTTCACGCCGGTCTGTCACACCGGAGGTCGCGGGTTCGAGTCCCGTCAGCTCCGCCATTTATAACCTATCTCGGTTATGTTGGCGATTTTAATAGCACGAGCCATTAGCTCAGTTGGTAGAGCATCTGACTTTTAATCAGAGGGTCGAAGGTTCGAGTCCTTCATGGCTCACCAGTATTTTTGACAAGTGGATATGCGGTCGTGGCGGAATTGGCAGACGCGCTAGATTCAGGTTCTAGTGGTGGCAACACCGTGGAGGTTCAAGTCCTCTCGACCGCACCAACCCATCCTATGTTGGATGAAAATGCGGACGTAGCTCAATTGGTAGAGCGTCGCCTTGCCAAGGCGAAGGTCGCGGGTTCGAGACCCGTCGTCCGCTCCATCAATGTTCTCGGGTCTCTCACCCGTTCCGGGTTTACCCTCGCAGAACATCAAGGAAGAGTGTCACGGGCACTTCCGATCTGGCTTTGCAGGCAGCGTTTTGACGCAGCAGCGCCAGAAAGAAGCGAGACCCGTCGCCCGCTCCATTATCATGTGCCCTTAGCTCAGCCGGATAGAGCGTTTGACTACGAATCAAAAGGTCGGGAGTTCGAATCTCTCAGGGCACGCTTTTCTTTATATAGTCGGGAAGTAGCTCAGCTTGGTAGAGTACTTGGCTTGGGACC
>NZ_CP026363.1:335000-395000 GCF_004117055.1 Brevibacillus agri | reverse complement strand
GAGCTGTCCTTAGTACGAGAGGACCGGGATGGACGCACCTCTGGTGCACCAGTTGTCACGCCAGTGGCATAGCTGGGTAGCTATGTGCGGACGGGATAAGCGCTGAAAGCATCTAAGCGTGAAGCCCCCTCCAAGATGAGACTTCCCACAGCGTTAAGCTGGTAAGACCCCTCATAGACGATGAGGTTGATAGGTTCGGTGTGGAAGCGCGGCAACGCGTGGAGCTGACGAATACTAATCGGTCGAGGACTTATCCACACACTCTTAGCAAACATGCAGATCCAGTTTTCAGGGAATGAACGAATATAGTTAGTGAAGAACCGTGCAGAAATATCTGCACGGTTTTTTTGTTGTTTCTTTTTTTGTCCCAACCCCTTCCTTTACGCTAGTAGCAATTGAGAGGAGGGAGAGAATGTCAGTTCATCCGCTGCGGTTATTGGCCCTGTTACTATTGGCGACATGTATCGGAATCGGTGCCTACACCATTTTAAAACCGCATGATGTGACTTATATTCAGTTGCGGCCAACGGTGGAAAAAGAAAGCGGACAATTGTTGGAGGCAAAAGATATGGAGCCGCTGACCTTGGCATTGGAAGGTCTTTTTCAAACAACTTCTGATCCCATTCCAGGACTGATTCCATGGACAGAGGCACAGGACCTGATCGGGCTGCCCTTTTCGCGTCAAGTGAAGGGAGGAAGACCTTTGTTGCCAAGTGATTTGGAGCTAGGCAATCAGAAGGGAAACGAAGCCTCGTTGGGAGACAAAAGAACCGGGATGAGCATTCCGGTGGATAATGTGGCAGGCGTCTCACCGCACATTTCCGCAGGAGAAAGAGTGCATGTCTACGCCTCGTTTGAAGATGAGGCAGGGGCGCACTCCGGTTTACTCCTGCAAAATATGCCTATTTTGGCCGTTCAACGGGAGATGGAAGGAGATCAACCGAAATTGCAGGCTGTTACCCTTTCTTTGACGAGAGAAGAGGCCGTTTTGCTAACGCATGCTCTTCATTACGGCAAGATCAGATTGGGGCTGGCTGCGGTAATGGACGACCACAAGGCGGGAATAGGCGATGCCAGCTTCGCCGCTGAGTTGATGAAAACCAAAAAACGAAGGGGCTTGGAAAAGGAGGAACAAGGGTGAAAAGGCGATTACTCATTGTAGACGATGATCGAGAGGCAACGCGTCTGCTAGCCAACCAGCTTGCGGGCAGTCAGTTGATCGAAATATGCGGGGAGGCTGCCAGCGTAGACGAAGCATGGGCAAAGCTGCAGCAATCCAGGCCGGATCTCGTTCTTTTGGGAGGTGTAAAAGAAACGGAAAGAGGCGTTTTGTGCCAGCAATTCCGCCTTGCTTTTCCTCATCTGTCTTTTATAGCAGCATGCTCGGCCAATGAGCTGGTGTGGGAGCCGTTTTTTCGAAACCTGGGTATTTGGGTAATCGCCAAACCGGTACAATCCGGACAAGTGGAAGCGCTAGCCATGATGGCTCAGAGCCCGGGCTTGGACGCCAGGATTCCAGCACAGCCTCCGCAACATTTTCCCAAAGAGCAACAAGGAGGCATGATTGACCCGCAAGACCAGTTTGCAGAACCTTCACCGGCGTTCAACGGTCAAACCAAGGCAGGGATCAAGCACCTCATTACGGTGTACGGCCCAAAAGGCGGCGTCGGAAAAACGTTTATTTCGCGCGAACTGGCGATCTTTTTTTCCACGCAAAAAAAGGAAGGGCGCCCTTTGAAAGTGCTGGCAGTCGATTTCAATCTCGACTTGGGGACGTTCGCCACCACATTGAATCTGCCCAGAACGCCCAATTTGTTTACGTGGGTACAAGATCTCGATAGCCAGCTCCACGCATTTGCTCAAAAGCGCGGCCTAGACCCGTATGCTGTCCGGCAAAAGGAATGGCAGGAGCTTGCTTCCGTGTTGCCGCTGTCTCCACAGCAGATCGAAAAGTACGTCGTTGAGCATACGGAATCGGGTTTGGGCGTGCTTACTTCCCCGAGAGATATTCGGCAAAGCTTTGAAATTCGCGATTATCATTTGTATCTCATCCTGGAGACGCTCAAACAGAGTAGCTACGATGTCATTTTGATTGATACTGCGCCCGATACGACTGATGCGACGATCCAAGCCCTCTTTTTTGCCGAGCATGTTGTGATGGTAGGCACTCCTGTAGTGGATTCGATCGAAAACATTCAACGCTTGCTGAAGCTGCTGAGAGAAGCAGAGTATCCGGAAGAGCGAATCCAGGTGTGCATGAACCGCTTGCAGCGAAAAGAAATGTTTACGCTGGAAGAAATCCGGGCTTATTTTCAGCTCCATCCAAGCAAGAGGATTTTTTCCATTCCTGACGATGGAGAAGTGAAAAAGTCGATTAACACAGGGGTTCCAGTCATGATGCAAGCCGGGCGAAGTGCCGCCAGGGAGGCCATTGAAACGTTAGGAAAGGCATTGTTTCCGGTTGACGAAGAAACAAAAAAGCCCGCTGTAAAAGGGAAGCAGAGCGAGAAGCCATCCCTTTTGCGCTGGTTGTGGGGCTAGGGAGGCGCTATGTTCGACAAACGACAATTGCTGGGGATATCCAATCAGTTGCCAAGAGGCCAGGAGCAGCGAACGATCGGGCGGGAAACGTCCGGGCCGCCTGCTACGTTGTTTGAAAAAAAGCAAGAGCCTGCCCCCAGTCAGGAGCGGTCGATTGGCAGCGAGGCAGAAACGTTTGTTCGTACCCAAATTGTGGAGAAGTACGGCAGGCGTTTGTGGGAGGATAAGCATTCTCCCGCCTTCAAGAAAGAGCTGACAGCCGACATCAGAATGCTGTTGGAGTCGCAGGTGCCGCTTTCGTCCATGCATTTGGAGGCGGAAGTAAAACGACTGCTGCATTCCTTGACTGGCTGGGGAGCGCTTGATGAGCTATTGGAGGACCGGGATATTACGGAAATTTTGTTTCATCGCCATAATTATCTGGTAGTGGAACGCAAAAGTACCGGAAGGCTGGAAAAGCACGAGGCTGTCGTATTTCGCGACGAAGAAGAAATGCTGCAGTTGCTGGAACAAATTGCTGCGACGATGGGCCGGGAGTTTAATGAGACAAAGGCGGAGCTGCATACACAGCTTCCTGACGGCTCAAGGGTGGCAGCCACGCATCGTTCCATTTCGCCGGACGGGCACACGCTCACCATTCGCAAACACCGCGAGCTGCTCAGTGAAAGCGACTATTTGCGTTACGGGTCGATTTGCGCACCGATGCTCTTGTTTTTGCAAAGAGCCGTCGGTTTATCCAGAGCGTCCGGGATCGTCAGCGGAGGAACAGGCTCAGGCAAAACCCATATGCTGAACCTCATTTCCCAATACGTTCCTGAACATTTGAGCATCATCACGATTGAAGACGTGCTCGAGCTGAAGCTGCAGCATCCTTTTGTCCGCAGGCTTTTGGCAAAGCCGGCCAACTACGAAGGAAAAGGCGGCTTCTCCATTAAGGATTGCGTACGTTTATCGCTGCGCAAGCGTCCTGACGTCATTATGGTGGGCGAGACACGGGGCGGGGAAATTGTCGATATGCTGTGGGCGATGAATACGGACCACCCCGGTAGCTGGAGTACAGCGCATGCAAACTCGCCGCGAGCCTTGGTCGACTCTACGTTGCCGATTTTGTTTGGCAAGGCAGATGAAGTGTACAGTGCTGAGGAACGCAATCTGATGATTGGCTCGGCGTTGGATTTGATTGTCCAGGTAAAGCGGTTTGAGGAGGACGGCAGCCGCAAAGTGGTTGCCATCACGGAAGTTGTCGGCACAGGCCAATCGCACGAGGAATGGATAAAACGAGCGTGCAACGTCAAGCAGGTTGTGCCGGACCGGGTGTATTTGCAAGATATCTTTGTGTATGAAGCGACGGGGATCCAGGACGGAAAAGTAAAAGGGCATTTCAAGTGGACAGGCTATAGGCCTGAACGAATCATCAAGCGCTGGCAGGAAAAAGGATTGTCGCGGGAAGCAATTGAGGAAGTATTTTTTACAACGCCGATACAAGTCTAGGAGGGAAGGGACTTTGGCTGACATCAGCATGCCTGTCGCCATAGGAATTGGTTTTGCCACATTTTTGCTCGTCATTCCGCAAAACATGTATGTCCGTGAGCGAGCGGGCAAGCACGAGATTGTGGGATTGCTTCAGCGGGACAGAAAAACGGTCTGGAATCGGTTGGAGGAAAGGCTGGCGAAGTCACGCTCAGGCTGGGGAATCAACCAGTATGTCACGCTGTCTTTTTTCTTGGGGGTTCTGTCGTTTGGGATAAGCAGCCAACTACTGCAATCGTGGTGGCTGGCGCTTCCCGCCTTGCTTGCTGGCGTCTTGTTTACAGAGCGTTTGGTCAGCGTGTGGGGAGCCAAACGCAAAGACAAATTTGAGGCTGGCAATATAAAAGCGATCCGCCTGATGGCAAGCTCGCTGCGTACGTCGCCCTCTTATTTGCATGCTTTTGAGCAGGTTGCGGCAAGCCCATTTTTAGACGGGATTGTAACGGCAGAGTATAGGCGAATTGTCGAGCTGCTCCGGGCACAGGTGCCATTGGAGCACGTTATGAATGACTTTTACGAGCGAACGGGATCAGCCGATGTCAAATATTTGGCTACGATTGTGCAAATCCAGCGAGAAATGGGTGGAGACATGGCGAAAACGTTGGATTTGGCGGCTTCCTCCATTTTGCGCCGCAGACAGTCGCTGCGCAGGCAAAAAGCCGCTATGGCCCAAATTGTCGCGCAAGTGAATCTTTTGAGCGTGATGCCCTTCATCTTCATTTTGGCGCTGTATGCAAACAATCCGCATCATTTTGATTCGCTGACAGCAACCGTAGGGGGGCGGCTGCTCATTTTAGCGTGCCTGGCGAGTATTTTGCTAGGGGGAGAAGCGATTCGCTACATGGCGCACAAAAGTGTGCACCGGGGAGGGTGAGCGTATGCTTGTGATTTGCGCTCTGATTGGGTTTGCCATCTTTCTTTATGGACTCCCTGCTTGTCTGGGCAAGGGAGCTTCTTTTTTCTCTAGCTTGTTTAGTCGAATTGAAATCGAGCAGCAGGCAGAGCTCGATCAAGCATTCGAGCGCCGACAAGCTCGCTGGACACTGGTTCGTCTGCTGGAAAGACACCCGCCGCTTCTGCAGCGGTTATGCAGATGGACGGGCATCCATGCTTCCAAAACGGAAGAAATCATCTCGCGGCTCCACCTGCCGATTCGTTTGGTCGAAGTGGTTTTGGCGAGGCTGATTTGCATGTGTCTGGTCGCCTCCTCTCTGTTAGCTCTTTTGCTGAAGCTGGCCCAAGGGGAAATGCTCGGGATAAAAACAGGGTATCCGTTGATGCTCAGCTTGGGGCTGTATTTGTTGCCGACGTTTTATCTCGACTGGATGGATAAGCGGGCAAAAGCGGAAATACGCGAACAAGTGCCCGTCTTTTTTGGGATCGTCCAATCGTTGGTCGAGGCAGGTATGCCGCTGCAAGGGGCGGTAAAGCAGACGGCTCGTCGCTTCAATGCCAGGCTGGGCCAAGAGCTTGCCAAACTGGAGGTCGCGGAAAAACGGCATGGATCGTGGAGAAAAGCATTGGAGGAACTGGCATTCCGCTGGGAGGTCGATACGCTGACCACGATCGCTTTGGAGATGAATGAGGCAGTCACCAAGGGCGTCAGCATTTCGCAAATGCTGTCCGTGCAAATCGAGGAACAGGTGAGGCAGCAAGAGGATGAAGCAGCAGCTCATATGAACCGTTTGAACATTCGCCTGCTCCCTTTTGTGATTTTGTTTATGGGGGTTCCTTTGTTATTTCTCGTGATGGGCCCGGCATTGATGGGCATCGGAGAGCGGTTGTAAATATTTTTGCAAGGCTGCGCTGTCTTTTGGCAAAGTGAAAGTACGATCTGATAAAGGAGTGAAAGAGATGTCATTTATCGCAAGCTATTTCCAACGCTTTTGGAGCGAGGAAGACGGCGTAACGATTGTGGAAATGGTCATCATTGTGGCGGTGATCCTTATCTTGATTATTCCGACGCTGGCATCATTAGGGGAAGCTGAAGACGCCAAGCTGAAGGAACTGCAAGAAAAGATCAGCAAATGACAAATGTGCTTGTAGGCGGTCTGCTGACAATCGCCGCATGGTTTGACTGGAGGCATCGCAAAATTCCTAATACGCTCACGTTTTCCGCGATTGTGCTTGGATTTTGCTATCAGTGGCACACTGGATCGTTGTGGACGTCGTTATCAGGTGTGATGGGGGCATTTCTGCTGGCGGCCATCCCTGTAGCCAGCAAGGGCATGGGAATGGGTGACTTGAAGCTGCTCATGGCGATTGGGGCATGGAGCGGCTGGGCAGAGGTGTATCCGCTATTTCTTCACTCGATAGTTTTGTGCATTTTATTTGTCTTGCTTTATCCGCGCAGATGGTCCCGATTGGGAAAAAATTTGTTTGTGATGGCAGTGGGATGGACGGCGCATCGGCAGCTTTGGCTTCCCGGCGTAGAGAAAACGGCGTTCGCTTTTCCTTACGCCGTATTTTTGCTGGGTGCTTTTTTGCTCCGCCAGATGCTGCATAAGGTGGGGGCAGCCTGATGAAAACAATGCTGAGGCGATGGTTGCGGGACGAGCAGGGCAGTCAATTGATTGAGTTTGTCTTGATTTTTCCATTGGTTTGGCTGCTGATCGTGTTTTCGTTCGATCAGTTCACGATTTTGTACAACCGCCAAAAGGCTTTGGCAGCGGCATACGAGGCTGGCCGAATCGCTGCTGTGCAGCCCAATTTTGGACTGGCAAAATACCACGCGAGAGAGCGGGGCATGGCCGAGCTTGACCAAGGCATGGAGGTTGCCGAGCGCGATATTGTGCTGGAGCTGGACGGAGGCGGCTGGAAAAAAGGAAACCACTTTAAAGCTGAGGCGAAGGTGAGTTTTCGCTTGCTTGCCACGGGCGCGGTTTATGAGCTGTCCGAAAGCTATTACATGATGGTCGAAAATGCGGAGGACAAAAAATGACCGGGCTGTGGCAGCTTGCGGAGATACGCGCAAAAGAAGAGAGCGGGGCCACGATGATTACGATGCTCTTTTTTCTCTTCTGTTTGGGCAGCTTGTTGTCTTTGCTGTTGTTTTCGGAGCAGGCCGATTTTTTGGAAATGAACGTTCAGCATACTGCCGATCTGGTGACCAAAGGAGCGCGGGCTGCAGGTTTGTGGGAGTACACGGATACTGATGGGGAGACGCAGAGCAGACTTTATGCAACCAGTCAGGAAGCCGAGCAGGCAGATGCTGAAGTAATCAGGGGCGCTCGTGAGGAAGCAGCTATTTTATGGCGGCTGAACAAGTCCTCACTGGAGAGCAGGGCTGCCGGGGTTTCCGCCGTGCATCAAAAAGGGGAGCGTGCCTATTTGTATCGGCAAGGCATTTATCATTTGCAAGTAGAGGTAGAGCAGCGCATTCCTGTGTTTTGGGAAGAGCTGGATGTAAAAATAGCTCGTGTCTCGCAATCGGGAGTGTATGACTAAAGGGCTGGATAACGAAGCCGAGCACTGTTATTTTTGTCCCAATCACTCGTGGTAATTTAGGAGTATATTCCAAAAATAGGGATAGGAGTGAGGGGCAGTGCCGTCCAAAATTGTCGATCGGTACAAACGCATTCTTAACGGAGAGCAGAAACGCTTTTCCCCGTATGAATTTGAAGATGCGCAGTACCGCAAGCAGAAGGTCCAGTTAATCGTCCGCTATGCGATAGAAAACGTCAAAAAGTGGACGCCTGAGCAGGCGAGACGCGAGTTGAGTCTGGAGGATATAAAGCAATTGAAGCTGCATTTGATCCGCGAGTACATCGAGCCGCCGATCGAGGCAAAGGCGGAAGATGTGTACTACATTGTGGAGTATGCCTACCCGCATCTGCCTCGCCTGCCGGAGAAGCAACGGGTGCTGTGGGTTTATCAGGAGGTATTGTCAGGCATTCGCCGCCATTTTCCTCCTGCCTATTTCCAGAGCGTCAAGGGCGAGGAGCGCGCCAAAGTGTGCGTCGATTACATGTGCCAGCACTTGCTGAAGCTGTCTGATATGCGCGAGCTGCCCAGACTGTTCAGCAAGACGGAGCGGGCTTATTCGCTCCTGAAAAAATTCAAACTGAAAATTCTTGTCGATACGCTGTACTTTTCTCCTTTCGACATGGTGACGGAGATGTACCCGGAACTGAGCGATCCGGTTTATTGGGAAGCTGAGTAAAAATATTTGCCAACGCCCTCTGTCTTTTTTTACGGTATACATAGTTTCATTGGCTTATAAGCACATGAAACGGCCGTACTCTACAGGTGAGAGAAGGAGGCGTTGCGCATGGCAACAGTAGAGGCTCACCACCAGCGCTCTGCATCCGTGGAGCAGCTTCTTGGGCGGCATGTACGCTATCAGAAGCACAAGCCCGGCAGGCACCTTTCATTGGAAAGGCTGCCGCTGGGAAGTTTCCAAATCGAAAGCTTTCATCGATTTGGGGACAGGGTTGTACTCAATGACGGGCTGATTGTGATGGAGAATGCTCCAACCGTCATCGAGCGGGGAGGAAGAATTGCACTGCTTTTCGCTACAGGAGAGGAGCTTTACCTGTGGGCTGAGTAGTGCGAAAAAATCGCCCTTGCACGGATGCGTGCGGGGCGATCCAAAATTCACAAACCCGTTACAAAAATTGACAAAAAAGATTTGACGAGTGACGAAAGATGTTACAAAATGTCTATTATTATATAAAGTTGTAAAAAATTAGGGGGTGCTTTAACGTGTTGGCAAAGAGCGCAATCGAACTGGTCAACCGCTGCTATCAGGAGACAAATGGTCTGAAATTGGTGTCATTGGAAGAACTGAAAGAGGCATTTATCGCTTACGTTTTCGGCGACTACCAGGAGGAGTTCATGGTTCAGTATGATCTGGAAGAGTTTTATGAACATCTGAATCAGCTCCAACTGTCCAACTGCCGCAGAGACTTTGATAAGGCAGTAGAGGAATGGTATATCGTCGAGTATGGAAACGGTTATAGCGATGCGAACTATCACGACATTCTGTTCACGCTGGTGAAAGACGCAGTGGTGCAGTACCAATCGCAAAATCGGACAGCACTCATCCGAGACGTAACCAAACTTTTAACCATGCCAGATGGATTTGTCGCCAGGTGGAAGAGCGGCTTGCTGAAAGAACGTTCACTGCCTCACTACTTTAAATACTTGATGAAGCTGGGGGTTCGCAGTCAGACAGATATTGAAACATTGGTTGATATGTGGCTGCTTGAATACCCAAACGCCTTTGATAAAAAGCAGCAGGAGTTGTTCGCCAACCCACCGCGCAGAGGGAGACCGAACAATGTAGAGCTAGCGCTGCTCATTGACCTGGCAACCAAAGTCAAGCCGGAAATGACCCCACAAGAGCGGGAGCGTCTGCGGAAAATTTACTACTACCACCGCAAGTCACTCACTGTCAGGGAAATGGTTGAGAAATTCGAGAAATACCTCATGGGAAAAAATAAATCGAATGATTCCCAGGTGGGGTAGTCATGTTTCACCAAATGAGCCGTTTCGTCTCCAAATTCCGTGATTTGGAACAGCAGGAGTTTACGCATACTTCCGAAGAAGAACGGCAATGGAGACTGCTCAAGGAAAAGCTGGCTTCCCCTCATACGGTGGAACAGCAAGAGGCGATCATTCGCAAATGCATCGCTGTAACCAGCTTGTACCCGCAGGCAGGCGCCAGTTTTGTGGCCGGCAATATTGCGTACGCCTGGGCGGGACAAGGAATACCCGTGACGCTCTGCGAGATGCCAAATCAAACTTCTTACTTCTACTTCGCTCTTGATTACGAACGCAGAGTTCGATCACTCAAGAATTTTTCTCCGACATCATTGCTCCTCATGCAAAATAACCAACTTCGCATCCAGATCGACACCCCTTTTCATGGTCAGCAAGAATCTTCCCGCATGGATATAGCCAACTGGATACTTCGAGTAAGCAAAGACAGTCCGATTGTTTTCATAGATATCTCTTCTCACTGGAATCAAAGCGAGGCAAGGCAAATTTTCGAAATAGCTGATGAAGTGTGGGTTGTTTTTGATACAGATATCGCACGTCTTACTCGCTTGTTCCTGGTAGAGACAGCCCCGAGCTGGTGGGTGACAGAGAAAAGCAAATTGAGATTTATCGCAAACAAATGGAATGCACATTTTGCGCGTTCAACTGTCATGAAAAAAGTAAAAGGGACGCTCTCACTCTGGGGCCAGACCTTTCCGCAAATTGATTACCAGATTCCACTCGTTGATGAAGAGAAAGCCGCGATGGCACACGTAAAGGCCAACTTTTTGCTGGAGCTTTTTCCAGAACAAGAAAGTGAGTTTCAATCGCTGATTTACGCTCACAAAGGAAGGGTGTTATGAAAAAGCAAACGATGCTCGTTATCTGCCTGATCTCGTTTCTCCTGGCAGGCTCCTCCTTCTATGCAGCCACCCAGTATATTGATGCGCTGGCAACGGAAAAACTGTTTGCCCCAGTCGTAAAAGTGGCTGCCGGAAAGGAAATTTCTCCTTTTGAGCCGATTACAGAAGACGATGTGGTACTAGTACAGGAAGAAATTGATGAAATCCTCCCAGAAGCGGCACGAGATATAACTGCTGTGATTGGCAAAAGGAGTACGCAAACCATTTATCAAGGTGAGCAACTGTTAACAACCAAGCTGACAGATTCACAGCTTCTGCCGGAAAAAGGTGAGGCGCGGTATGAGTTTCCATTGCTCTCGATTCAGCCTTTGACAGAGCTGCGCAAGGGCGACCACGTGAAAATCTGGGTCAAGTACAAGAGCCTGGCCGAATTGCAGGATTACCCTGAGCCTGTGCAATTCAAAAAGACGAATGACACGGCGGAGTTTCTGTTTGAGAGCCAACTGGCCAGCGTAAGAGACAGCAATGGCACCGAGATCTACACTCTGAAACCAAGCCTGTTGCCTTCTCCAGATCAGATGGATGCGGTCTTCAACGGCTCTCGCGAAAAGCCTCAGTCGAATAGCGAGAAAAAATATCACGATTATCGGGTGCAGCCCACCGCACTACCTGCTTTTCTAGGATTCAATCTAACGGATCGAGAGTACGTGATCCTTAACGAAGCAATGTCATACGGCATGCTGCAGGTAGGCCATATCATGGTTTCAAAGGAGCAAGCGTCATGAAAATTTTAGTTTGTTATCCGATGAAGTCGTTAGCCAAGACGTATATGCCGACTGCGAGCGAGGTGTTGGTGGCTGAATCATCTGAGGAGTTCCCCCGGTTGGCTCACCTGTACCAGCCGGACGCGACCGTCGTTTTTTCCGAGATGTATGCAGCACCGGCGTGGGAATGGCTTCCCTCCGTCCGAAGCGTACTGCCTGCTCACTCTCCGCTGATTATCGTTCCATTGTATCGGGATGAGCAAATCATTGCCCAAGTCACAGAGAAACTGGAGCTTGAAATGGTGTACGTACTGTCTGCCCAGCTTTCACAGGAAGAGATTCGCAGCAAAATCAGCCTGATCCTGGGCTTTGTCCATGAAAGGAAGGAACACCAAAGCAGCGAAAGAGGCGGCCAGGTCTACGCCCTCATGAGTTATGGCGCATCGGGAATTACTACGTTTTGCATCAATTACCCGATTTTGCTCGCCAGACAGTACCCGACCAAAAGTATTGCCGTTCTTGACATGAACGTTGCAAAACCCGATTTAACCCGCTTTTTCAAGCTTCAGCAGCATCAGTTATCTCTGTTTCGTCCAAATTTATTGGATTACCAGACAGCACTTAGGCGAAACTGGCGCAGCGTCTGCAAACAGAGCGCTCATATGCCCAATCTGTATTACGCGCACGCAGCCAGCAAATGGCGGAGTGCGGAGCTAAGCAATATGCTTGCGGCTTTTCGCCTGCAATTCGACCATGTGTATGTCGACTGGGGGTACTGCTTCCCGGAGTCAGAGACCATGCAGCGTTTGCTTTTCACGGCTGATCGCAATCTGTTGTTTGTTCGCGCTGATCCCTTTGGCATCGAAAGCGCGAAAGAGTGGCTTAAGCATTGGCGAGAAAAAGGTGTACAGTGCGAGGTTTTGCTAAGCCATCAGGAGCCAGGCCAGCCTTATCGGATTGGAGAAGATATCCCGCTCTACGGTGTGGTTCCTCGCATATCGCCAAGCAGGCTGATGCAATCCCAGCGAAGCAGCAGTGTGTTGATCGAAGAGTTTTTCCCGCCCAAATCGTACATCAGCAGTCTCAAGGAAATTGCCAAAGCAGACCTTGCTGAAAAAAGCGTGGTGTACAGTTGATGAGAATAGCAGAGCTGAACAGGGGCACAGCCAATTTGCACGACATTGAGGAAATAAAGCAGGCGGCTCGAGATTACTTGAATCACTTTGGCAAAACGCGCGAAGAAAAGCTGGAGATGCAGCAAATTCTCTCTTTGGCAGAGCAAGGAGACCGCGACAGCCACAATCATATTATTTTGCGCTTGCAGCATTACTTTGAAGAAGTGCTCAAGCGTCCGATATCAGAGGAAATTTTGCCGCATGTCAACGGCTACGAAGGCCTTGTGTTTTCGACCTATGGCTGGGGAATACTTGACGCCGTTCTGCATTTGTCTCCGTGGGTAGAAGAAGTGCGGATAGGCGCTGATCGACGAGTAGCGTACCTGGAACAAGGAGTGAAAAAGTTTCTCTCTTACACTCCTACCTGGAAGGAAGTCGAGATACTTCAACAAAAGCTGACGAATGCTGCCGGTCTGTCTTTTAACGAGAAAAAACCTCGTCTGAGCGGGTATCTCCATGCTCTTAAAGCTCGGTTAACCATGTTTACTTTTCCATATTCAAGAGTGCCCACGATTCTTGTCAGGCGGTTCACGACTCCGGATTTCTCGCTTGACCAGCTTCGGACACAGCCTCGGCCGACTTTTGACGAGCCTGTGCAATGGCTGCTCGAACAGCAAGTGCACGGACGGGGCAACGTTCTTGTCATTGGACCGATGGCTGCCGGGAAAACAACCTTGATGATGTGCATGTTGAAGCTCAAGGACCCGCTGACAGAGTACATTACCATTTTCGAAAGCGAGCATGAGATGCGATTCGCCGATGTATGGCCGGGCGAAGTCATTGAACTGCAAAATGTGGAAGAAATCGGCATTGAGCTGAGCAACTGCTTCAAAGATATGTACCGTTCAACAGCCAATACGATTTTGATCGGTGAAATCCGCGAGCCGATCGAAGCGTACCATTTTGTCAATGCGGGAATCAGAGGGACGGATGCTACGATTGCGGCAATGCATGAACGTTTTCCCCATAAAGCTTTACATGACCTGACAGACCTCGTTTATCAGTATGGGGGACGAAGTGTCGAGTTGACGCAAGAAAGGATCAGCAGGGCAGTCAATTTTGTAAACTCGCTTACCTATCGAAATAACGGTCACCGTTTTGTCGATGCCATTCATGTTACGGAATGGAACGACACTTTCAATCGCGTCGAATCGATCCCGCTAGTCAGTCGCAATGTGCAAACGGGTGCATATGAATGGACAGGAAAGCAGCTAAGTCCTCATCTGGTGGAGTATATGTGCTACGTCGGGAGAGCGAACATTGATGTATTGAAAGAACTACGTCTTACTGATCTGGGCAGGCAGCTATGATTTATTCGCTACTCATTCCGATGGTCGTCTGTCTGTTTATCGGTTTTATGTTCACCGGAGTGTACTTGTACCATAACTGGACTGCTCCCCGAGTTTTCTTTCCCCGCACGGTAGAAGCATGGAGAGAAAAATTTTTGCAGCATGCCACCAGGCGGATGCTGTATGAGCGATACGATCGGTGGTGTCAGATAGGGGGAGGTACACCCGAGGCTCATCTGCTGCTTTCCTTGATTGGTGGTGTCGCGGGATTTGCTTCGGGAGTCTTGCTGGGCAACCTGATTGTCTCTCTGTCTTTGTTTCTCTTGTTTCTTTTACTGCCTACTCTTTTGCTGTACGCCCGTTATACGGTTCGGATCAACAAAAAAATCAGTTCATTTTGCCGCTTTGTGGAGCTTTTTGCCCGCTATTATAACAGCCGGAAAAATATTGTGCTGACTTTTCGGGAAATGATTGAAGAATGTCCGAAGGAGCTTCTGCCAGATTTGCTCCTGCTGAACAACACCCTTGCCGATGGCGGGAATCCTACAGTAGCGGTAGAACGCTTTGCGCAAAGGCTGGATCATCCATGGGCATTTGATTTTGCCATGTACATCGCCAGTGGGTTGGAGGGAGAGACCGAAGACATTCAGGTACCTCTGAACCGATTGACGAATGAAATGTTTGTGCAGCAGGACGAAAAACATGAGCGGGACAGCGAAATATACTCGATCTGGATCAGCCTTTTAATCGTCATTGCCATCTGCATATGCTTGATTCCTTACAACCAGGGATTGTTGAAAGATTCGTATCGGCTTTATTTTTACACCCCTGACGGACAGGCTATTTTAGCGCTGGCGGTAACCGTCTGGTCATTCTCCATCCTGCTTGCGTTCATTTGGGGGAGGAGGTATCGGTAATGCAGTTGCTCGTCATGTACACGTGGTTGGGTTTGGGTTCTTTATTTATGTTTCTCGCTGTCTTCTTCGTCGGAAAGTATTTGGTGCAAAGCCAAAGGCCTGCGCTGTTCATCTCTGCGAAGTGGTGGAAAAAGTGGGAGAGGACGGTCAAATCTGCCGAAGATGAACAATGGGAACAGTTGCTTTCCCGGGCAGGGAGGCCATTTGGTTGGGGAAAAGCCGAGTGGCTGTTTCTGCAACTGCTGTGTGGAAGTGCCGTTTGCATTCTCGTTCTTCTCTGGGCAATTTTGTGCCGTGTTGAATCATTTCCGCTTTTGTCGATGTGTCTTGCTTCGGGAGGGGGGTACTTCCTTCCGTACCTGGCTCTGAAGATGTGGGCGGGCAATCGCGAGGATATGCTGAGCACAGACATAGCCCGCTTCATCAACCGTTATGTAACCTTGCTGGAAAATCAGGTGCCTGTCTACAATGCCATGGTAAAAGCGGCAAGACCTACGAGAAAGCTGAAAGAGTATATCCCAACTTTGTCAGAGTGGAACAAAGATCCGGATGAAGCGTTGGAAAGCTTCAAACGCAAGCTGGGGGTCGATGATGGCGTTATTCTCGTTTCCAGCATGCGCACTATTGAGCAGCTAAGCGCGGGACAAGTCAGTGTAACGATGCAGCGCATGGAATGGGCCGTCGATCAGCGCAGGATGTTTCGCCATCGCAAAAAAATAAAATCGCTAGGTATCGGCTACAGTGTCATCGTTTACCCGGCTTTTTACATGGGGTTGTTGGTTGCTATGTTTCCCTGGTACAAGCTGCTGACAGAAATTTTGGCCAAGTATTTAACCTAAAGGGAGGCTAAGCGCTTGACCAAACTGTTGTCCATTATCATGTGCATCGTATTCACTTTGGGAATCATCGTGTCAAGCCTCTCGCACATCAACGCATCAGTTGTTCAGGATGGCGGACTGCGAGATCGAGCAGTTGATTGGATTGATAAAGCGATACCGTAGCATGGCTTTTCTAGTTAACTACTAAAAGGAGAGTGCCACAATGTCGAAAATGTTTTTTATTTTCCTTGCGTGCGTCATGGTCCTGGGGATCGGTGTCAGCTCTTACGGCAATGAACTATCGCCCGCTGCAAACGATTCTGCCGAAAGCATTAACCGTTCCATCACATCACTGAATTACGACACAAGAAATGAAAACATCAACTTCAAAATGCAGAACGGCACAGCCTATACGTCAAACTGATGCTGCACCATCATGTTTTTCTCATTATCGTCGTAATGGCAGGGAGCTTGTGCGCGTTCCTATGGAACTTGCAGCCAGAAGAACAGCTTCGTGAGACTCAACAGGAAAGGGTGTATCGAGCTGCGACGGTTATCTTTCATTAAAAAAGAAAACAGTCGTCTCGTAAGCGATGGTCAAAGCAAAAGTATTTCTCGTTTGCCTGATGGTGCTGCTGTTCGTAATTTCCGGAGTAGGAGCCTACCATCTGTACGCCATGGAGAGAGCCATTGCTCGTGGCATCTATGCGGATATTCTCGATGACATGCAGGATATCGGCTATTTGGACCCGGCTTTGGCAGAATACTATACCAAAAAAATGGCCGAGCTTGGCTGGGACGTAACAGCAGATGTATTTGCGGGTAGCTGGCCGCGAACGATGGGAGAGCGGGCACGTAAAGAGCAAAAAGAGTCCGTCACGCTTACCGTTACGGTTACGCCGTCCAACGTGGCAAAATGGCTGAATGCATTTGTGGAGGGCGATACTGCCTTTTCTTTTACAGGGAGCCGCCCCTCCGAATATTTTGACCCAGGGTGGTAGTCCATGAATAAAATGATTAGCATGTTGGTTTTGCTTGTTCTCGTACTGCCTCTTACGGTGGGGGTGCTTTTTACAGGTCCCGACAACCTCCTGTCGGCTTGCAAGCAGTTTTTCGGTGATCTGCTCGTCCAGGTGACGAGATTCGGTACAGCCTGATGGGACAGCTTGTTGCCGTTATTCTCAATGTCATGCTGTTGTTGATGGTGAGTCTGGGGCTATTGCAGGTACACACGGTCGTGCAGGCGGAAAATGAGCTGATGGAGGTCAGCGCTGCTGCTACAAAATACATCAGCAACCGCGGAGGGACCAATGAAAGCTTGCTGCAGGAGGAAGTGCGGGCTTTTATCGCAAAGGAACTGGCGGAAAAGCGGTTTTCCTTGTCCGAGCGGGAGATCTCTGTAAGTGTGACGCGCACGCATTCGGCCGATCCTGTTTTATGGAGTCATGCAGACGAGTTTTCCCTTGTTTTGACCATTCCCTATCCCGGTTTTACTTCATGGATTCTCGCACCTGCTGAAACGTTGCAGGTCACTCGCCAGGGGACGATTAACGTCATGGACTACGATCTGTAAACATGTGCACTCTCGATAGACGAGAGGACTGCATTAGGAGGATATTCATACGGGGATTAACATTTTATCTATATCGGCGCTGTTGCTTTTTTTGCTGATCGGTACGTTTGTCGTCGATGCTGATATGGCGATGCAGAAAAAAACGGAAATAAAAATGCTGCTGGAGCTGGCCAATCATCATGCCACCTTTGCAATTGATCCTGTCTTGAAGACAGAGGGCGTCATCGATTTGCTGGAAGACGAGGCGCTACAGCGCTTTGACCGCAGGATGAGCGAAAATGGCGGGTATCAGCGCCAGCTCCATTCATACGTGCCAGGAGCGAAAAGCGTGACCACCGACCCGATTCCATTTGTGCGTCATTACGTGGATTTCCGCGCTTGGCGGCAGGATCTGACGTTGCGGCTGCAGTACAACGGAGACAGCTTCGTCACCGTGAGCGCGACGCCAGGAGCTGTCCGCCAAGGGGGCGGTCAACTGCAAATTACAGTTGTGACCGAGCGGGGAGAAGAGCTGCAGCTCGCTCCGAAAAAGATGGTGGGACCGTCCCACATCGTTGTCGCTTACGTGGACGAGAGGCCGTTCCTGCCGATGCTGCCTGGGCATTCCTTTCCAGTGGTTTCGGTGGAGGAAGTGAAGTTTTAGCTTGAGGCGGCTCTGGTGCTCTGTCCATCGATGCCGCCATCGTCTGCTGGACTGACTGTCAAGCACTGATTTTTAGATTAAACCAAAAAATATTAACTTTTTTTTATAGCTCTTCACCATTAAACGTGCTTGATCTTCCTCTAGCGTAGTTTTTCACTTTTTTATATGGCTGGTTTACACTCCAGCCGAATTCGAATCTTGAACCGCTCGATGTTGCGATACCCATAGGCTCGTCGCTTGATGACTTTCACTTTGTTGTGTGTCCCTTCAATCGGAGCATTTGTAACTCGAAACGAAAAATAATTCTGAACCGACTGTCGCCATTGAACGATTGTTTTTGCAATCGAACGGACGGCAGAGGTGGGAGATGTGAGGTGCTCGGTTATCCATTGTTGGAGTGCTTCTTTTCCCGACTCTTCTGTCTGAGCTGCATATACCGTTCTCATGTGCTGAAGAGCGTTGTAAAGGCGTTCCAAATGGGGATCTTGAGCGAACCAGGCTTTCAATTCCTCCTGTTCCTCAGGTTTCAGTTTATCAGGAGGTGTGTGGAGCAGACGTTGTTCATGTCTACCCCGGCGATGAGTTCCCCGCGAACGGGTACGTTTACGAGCAGCTTCTAACGATTTGGAGAAGAGCTGAATGACGTGGAACTTGTCCGCTACTACCGTGGCATCCTTCCAAACACCGCGAACCGTCTCAGCCATTCCAGGAGCCAAGTCTGTCACAACAACCTGTGGAGGCGTAGCAAAGGGCCAGTTCATGAGAGCCTGACGAACCTGCTCACGTGAACGCCCTTCTGTAACCTGCCAGATATGCCCGCTTTGTGCATCCATGAGGTTGACACCGTACTTGTGTCCTTTTTGGAGAGCAAACTCGTCCAGACAGACCATAGTAGGCGTAAGATGATCTTGGGGCTTAGCGAGAAGCTGAGGAGCCAGTTGGTAATACCACCGTTCCAATGTCGTATAGCAGATTCCGAGTTGTTTGGAAACGCTAAGCAAATCCCTCTTCTGACACAACTCAACGGCCATTTGACGAAACGCAAAAGTAGCCGTTCCTCGATAGGGAATTCCATCCCATTCGAGAGTCCAGGTGATCTGGCAATCGTGGCAACGTTGTCGATATACAGGAACACGTACCCAGACAGTACCCCATGAAGGAATAAAGCGGTGACGAAGAAGACGGTACCCTGGGCGAGCATGATTGGTGCTCTCTTTCAGGCAGAGAGGACACAGATGAGAGGCTGGATTGGGAGTGAGAGTCACTACCCAATCGGTTTCAGTCGTTTTGTCCCAATGGGAAAGTTGAAACGATGGAAGGCCGATTAAGTCTGTGGTAAACTGGTTAGACAACGTAGATTTCCTCCTATCTTGTGATGGTCAGGACAACTTTCACGATAGAGGAACATCTACGTTTTTTCAATGTCTAGCACGGGTTATGGTGATGAATCTTTTTTATGATTGTTTGACAAATTTTTACAAACAACGACATCGTGAATTTATTAACATATAATTATGTCGGTATATTTACAATTAGGAGTGTGGGTTGCGTGTTGGACTGGGAGAAAGTTGAACAAGAGTATTTAACAGATCGTCACTTCCATCTTACATACTGTGAGGATGGGTACGATATCGAAGGAAGCGTTTGGAAAAAGAAAAATAGTCAGGGATGGGATGTATTATTTTCTGATAACTTTCATGATCTAGGTTCATCAGATACATCAGAAGATATAGTTATCTTTCATTATGAAAAAGATGAACTGGATGTAGAAGAGATTAACAATCTGTTTGCCAGTTGGGTAAATGAGGTCTTGTTACCTCGTGCTAAGGATAAGTCGCAATATAAATATCAGGAGATGTAAGAATAGAATGGAGGATGCACGTTTCATATGTTCAAAAAGATAACAGCGCTACTATTAGCTATAGCTGTATTTACTGGTTGTGTAGGGATTTCTGAAGTGGCTTCTGCCAAAGAATTTAAAACACAATCAAGTCCTGTTGTGGACTCCAAGAATAAAGTTGAATTAAAGAGTAATAAAGAAAAAAGAGTTGCACCAATTGTTGCTAGAATTATTGTGTCAGCCGCAGGATATGCCGTCAAAAAACTTGGAAAAAAGGTAGCAGATGATGTTTGGCCGGTAGTCAAAAGAAAGCTAGATGATTTGTTAGAAAAAGCTGAGGATATCTCGATAAAAGGCCCTGGTGGCGGAGAAAGGGTCTTTGCAATATTCGATAAAAATAAAGAAATTTTCCGTTTGGATGCTAAGTTATTAAAAAAACCGGATGGCTATTACCTGTGGGTTCATTACCATATTACCCCTGATATGTCTGAACATCATGATATTGCTGAAATTTATATGGGCAAAAATAAGCCAGCCGGATGGTAATGCATATCTTTTTTTGATAGGTAATCTGACCAAATATTTCCTGGTGTGTACTCTTTAAGTGACCTATGCACAATTAGTTAGGTTAAAAATGCCGACAAGAGTAGTAATTCATTTTAAAATTCCCTCGCTACGGCGGGGATTTTTTTCGTTCTGTCGAGTGATACAGGATAGGAATGTCCTTGGGACTGTAAAATATTCTGTGTAAACTCACAAAACCTATTACAATAAAAGAAAGGTTGGTTTGAGAGGATGACACCTATGGCGAGATTTAGTAAGGAACAAGTGAAGGCGTTTGTGAAGGAAAACAACCTCAAGACGATGGACGATGTGCAGTCGGCACTGAAGGAACTGTTTGCAGAAACGCTGCAGTCGATGCTAGAGGCGGAGCTTGACACGGAACTCGGCTATGAAAAGCACGATGTGAAGCGAAAGAAAACAACAAACAGCCGTAACGGGAAGACAAAGAAGACGGTGACAAGCGAATACGGCGAGGTGGAGATCGCGGTGCCACGTGACCGTAATGGCGAATTTGAGCCCGTTATCGTGAAAAAGCATCAGTCTACCGTTACCGGCATTGAGGACCAAATTATCGCCATGTATGCCAAAGGTGTCAGCACACGGGATATTCAGGACCATCTGAACCATCTGTATGGAATTGACGTTTCTCCTACCATGATCTCCAATGTGACGAATAAGATCGTGCCACTCATCAAAGAATGGCAGAACCGACCGCTACAAAGCATCTATGCGGTTGTATTTATGGACGCCATTCACTACAAAGTCAAGCAAGACGGTGCTATTGTGAACAAAGCGGCTTATATGGTCATTGGCATTGATTTGGACGGCAACAAGGACGTATTAGGCATGTGGATTGGAGAGAATGAATCCTCAAAGTTCTGGCTGAGCGTACTGAACGACTTACGGAACCGTGGGGTTCAGGACATTCTCATCACCTGCGTGGATAACCTAACGGGCTTCTCTCAGGCCATCTCTGCCTGCTATCCGAATACGGAGATCCAAAAGTGCATCATTCATCAAATCCGCAACTCGACCCGTTATGTTTCTTATAAGGATCTTAAGAAAGTGACGGCGGATTTAAAGCCAATCTACAAAGCGGCAACAGAAGAGGCTGCCTTACTGGAATTGGATCGTTTTGAGGAAACATGGGGTAACAAATATCCCCTCATCGTTCGCTCTTGGCGTACCAACTGGGACGAGCTAGCTACTTTTTTCAAGTATCCACCAGAGATTCGTAAATTGATCTATACGACCAATATGATTGAGAGTTACCACGGCAACTCCGGAAGGTGACGAAGGGCAAGAGCATTTTCCCCACCGATGAAGCCCTGCTCAAAATGCTCTATTTGGCTACCATGGACGTCACCAGGAAGTGGACTGGACGAGTGCAGAACTGGGGGCAAATGCTCCTCCAGCTCTCCGTTTTCTTCCCGGATCGGATCGGCCAATACTTACGCTAGTTTTTTATTCCAAAAGGGTTTACACAAAATACTGGACAGACCCATGTCCTTTGAAGAATCCCTTAACATAAATTGTAAGTTAGGGGTAAATAAAAATGTTCGATGAGCGAGTTGCAATCCCCTAACCTATTTCTCATCCACCCAAAACAATTTTAAAACAGCTCCAAAACAGTCGAGCCAGCAAAAATCGCCCATTTGCACAAATAACAAAACCCGACAGTAACGACATACTCAAACAGCAAATCCTTGAAAACTAACGGTTTTTCCTGTTTGGTGAAGCTGTACTTGCATATCATGAACCCTGCGATGCCCGAAGCAATTGACAGGAGGTCTTCCATATTTCTCTCCCCCTTAGAACAGACAAGCGTACGTGCCATCAAAAAAGCTCAACACATATTGGTAATTTATTCTACATAAGAATATAAGGCCCTGCACAATCCTGCATCATCTAGGCGCTGGCGCGAATCAAATTTATACCGTTATCCACAACCAAAGCACCTAAAAGGTACCACGAGCAACTTGCAAGCTCCTTCTGAATCACTGGCCAAAATCTACCACCGTAAATCATAGCATCGAGTCTTTGCCATAAAGTATCGCTAAAAAGCACGCCCCCAAAGCACGGTCCCAAAGCACGCCCCCAAAGTACGGCCCTAGAACACGGCTCCAAAGCACGGCTCCAAAGCACGGCTCCAGAGCACGGCCCCAGAGCACGCCCCCAGAGCACGGCTCCAAAGCACGGCTCCAAAGCACGCCCCCAAAACATGCCCTCAAAGCACAACTCCAAAGCACCGCCCCAACCCATCCCCCACCCCCCACGAAAGATTAGTCAGACTTATTTACAAATTGCGAATTATTCTGTTAATATGTAAGAAAGTGCTTAGCCAGCTTGCGATTGTAAGGAGGTAGCACTCCGAACGTCCCGCATGGCCGGTCCGTTAAGCATGATAAAAGTGGGGTTTTTGATTTGTTTGATAAAGATACCATTTATATCGTGGGCGATGCGCAATCTTCATCCAACAATCCGATAACGCAGCAGTTCAGTGCTTTTTTTATCGGGTTGGTCGTGGATACTACCAACGACAAAATCGTAGATGCGGCTTGTTCGTCTACGGTGCAACTGACGTCTGACTTTGCCCGGTCGATTTTTATCGGCCACTCCATCTTTGCGTCAGAGGAGATTGGGGAAGAGATTCGCTATCGGTATTTTGGATCTTCGCAAAAAACATTGATTGCTGCATTCAAGGATGCGCAAAAGAAGTACAAACAGGCTGTTTCCGCGAGAAGTAAAGCAGAAGTCACCAAGTGAATAAGAAAACAACTGCTGCTTTATTTATTCGTATGCACGGCATACACGTAAGTAAAACCCAGCAAATGCCATGAGGAGTGTGCATTTGCTGGGTTTTTTGCTTATAGGGAAAGTCCGTCGCTTCCGCCCGGGATGCGAACAAAACAGCTTTTGCCCACCAGCTTGTTCACGGATTTCTGAGTTAAAGGAGGAGAGTCCTTGCTATCTTTTGTCTTCCGCAGATTTATCTCCATGATCGTTACGCTGTGGCTCATTGTTACCGTTACTTTTTTTCTGATGCACGCGGTGCCCGGGTCGCCTTTTGAAAAAGAAGGAAAAGCGCTGAACGCGACAGTGGAGCAAAACCTCAACGCCTACTACAACCTGGATAAGCCGCTCGTTGTCCAATATGTTTTGTATTTGCAAAAGCTGGTGCAGTTTGATTTGGGGCCGTCGACGGCGAATGCTTCCGATACCGTCAACAAAATGATTGCCCGCGGTTTTCCGGTTTCGTTCCAGCTTGGGGTGATTGCCGTCGTGTTTGCCATTTTCTCGGGGGTGGGGCTTGGCGTAGTTGCTGCGTTGCGCCATAACCGTTTGATTGATTACGCCGCGATGGTGATTGCCGTTCTCGGGATATCCATTCCCAGCTTTGTCGTCGCGCCTTTGCTGATTAAATATTTGGCTGTCGAGTGGAAGCTGCTTCCGACAGCGACATGGGGATCGTGGCAGCATGTGGTGATGCCTGCGCTGGCGTTGGCGTTTGGGCCGATTGCGATTATCGCTCGTCTGACGAGGACAAACATGCTGGAGATATTGACGCAGGAGTATATCGAAACGGCCAAAGCAAAAGGGCTGAAGCCTGCCACGATTGTGTTCAAACACGCCTTGCGCAATGCGATTTTGCCCGTCGTCACGCTGCTTGGTGCGCTCATCGCCAACGTGTTGACAGGGAGCTTTGTCATCGAGAAAATTTTTGCGATTCCGGGGATGGGCAAATACTTCGTAGCGGGGATTATCAACCGCGACTATTCCGTCATCATGGGTACAACCGTGTTTTACAGCGCCCTGCTGATTTTCATGATGTTTGTCGTCGACGTTTTGTACGGCATTATTGATCCGCGAATCAAGCTACATCGAAAGGAGAGCGAAGGATGATCGTTTCTGACGACTTGTTTATCCCGATGCGCAAAGACAACCTCAATTCGGAAGCGATTGTGCGACCTCAACTGACATTCTGGCAGGAAGCCTGGCAGCGGCTGAGAGGAAACAAGCTTGCTTTGATGGGACTTGTCATCATTATTGTGCTCGGCGTCATGGCTACCATTGGTCCTTTGATATCGGGACACGAGTATGCCAAACAATCCATTCTCATGAAAAACAAAGCGCCGTCCGCGACGAACTGGTTTGGTACCGATGATTTCGGACGCGATGTATTTACCCGTGTATGGTACGGGGCGCGCATTTCCTTGTTTGTCGGTTTTATGGCTGCACTCATCGACTTTTTCATCGGTGTCTTGTATGGCGGAATCGCTGGTTATTTGGGTGGGCGAGTCGATAACATCATGATGCGCTTCGTCGACCTCCTCTATGGATTGCCTTATTTGCTGGTGGTCATTTTGCTGATGGTAGTCATGGGGCCAGGGCTTGGAACGATTATCGTCGCGTTGAGCGCTACGGGCTGGATCGGTATGGCTCGGACCGTTCGCGGACAGGTGCTGCAAATGAAAAGCTCCGAATACGTGCTGGCGGCAAAGACGATGGGAGCGAAGCCGTTTTACATCATTCGCAAGCATTTGCTGCCCAATACGATTGGCATCATTATCGTCTACGTCACTTTGTCGGTTCCATCCGCGATCTTTGCGGAGGCGTTTCTCAGCTTCCTCGGCCTCGGCGTGCAGGCTCCGATGGCGAGCTGGGGCGTGATGGCCAACGACGGGCTTTCGACCATTTTGTCCGGTCACTGGTGGAGGCTGTTTTTCCCGGCCTTCTTCATTTCATTGACGATGCTTGCGTTCAACGTGCTCGGTGATGGCTTGCGCGATGCGTTCGACCCGAAGGCAAGGAGGTAGACGATGTGGAGAAAACGGAAAAATTGCTGGAAGTAAGCGGTTTGCGCGTCACGTTCAAGACGCACGGAGGAGAAGTGAATGCAGTCCGTGACGTGAGTTTTTCCTTGAACAAAGGGGAAACGTTGGCGATTGTCGGCGAGTCCGGCTGTGGCAAAAGCGTAACGGCCAAAAGCATCATGCGCCTCGTACCTGAGCATATCGGAAAAATCGCTGGCGGCAGTGTGATGTTCAAAGGCAAGGACTTGGTTGCGTTGCCGGAAAAAGAAATGCGCGAGCTGCGCGGACGGGAAATTTCCATGATCTTTCAGGACGCCATGACCTCGCTCAACCCGACCATTTCCATCGGAGAGCAGATCATGGAAGGGATCATTCGCCATCAAAAAGTCGCCAAGAGCGAGGCGAGGCGGCAGGCTATCGAAATCCTGACGCTGGTCGGAATCGCCAACCCGGAAAGCCGTCTCAAGCAGTACTTGCACCAGTTCAGCGGCGGGATGCGTCAGCGGATCATGATTGCGATTGCGCTTGTTTGTCGACCGTCCATTCTCATAGCGGATGAGCCTACGACCGCACTCGACGTTACGATTCAGGCGCAAATCATCGACTTGTTCAAAAGCATTCAGCAAAAAACAGGGGTATCCATCATCATCATTACGCACGACTTGGGCGTCGTCGCCAAGATTGCCGATCGGGTCAACGTCATGTACGCGGGCAAAGTGGTAGAGTCGGGGCCTGTACGCGACATTTTTTACAATCCGCAACATCCGTACACGAAAGGCTTGCTCGCGTCGATGCCGCGTCTGGATGCGGATCGCTCGATACCGCTCAGTCCGATTCCCGGCACTCCGCCTGATTTGTTCGCACCTCCGCTTGGATGCGCGTTTGCGGCGCGCTGCGACTATGCGCTGGAGGTGTGCCGGAACTATCAGCCGGCGGAAACGAACGTGCACAACAAGCACTCCGTATCCTGTTGGCTGCAAGATCCGCGTGCGAAAAAAGTACTGGCCGCCATGCAGGCGCCGACGGGAACTTGAGTCGGCGGCACCGGGCAGCATCTGACAGCACCTGGCAGAGATAGTGAGGCTCGCCATCTGGTGTAAAAGAGGGTGTCGTCTATCGGCGCTATCCTTTTACGACATATAAAAACTATAAGGGGGAAGAAAAAAGTGAAAAAACTATCGACTATCCTGCTTTCCGCTTCACTGGCTGTTTCCGTGTTCATGGCCGGATGTAGCTCGGGGCAAGCGCCAGCGAACAACGAATCGGCACCGCCTACGGAAAACAATCAGCAGACGCCTTCGCCAGAAGACCAAGCGGCAAAGCTTTTGCTCCTGAACAACATCAAAGAGCCTACCTCTTTGGACCCGCCGCTCGGATTTGACGAGCCGTCCTACAACATTTTGAACAACCTGATGGAAGGGTTGACGCGCCTGGACGAGAACCAGAAGCCGCAGCCGGCAGCAGCTTCCGAGTGGAAAATTTCCGAGGACGGCAGGACGTACACGTTTACTTTGCGCGACAACAAATGGAGCAACGGCGAGCCAGTAAAGGCACAAGACTTCGAGTACGCCTGGAAGCGCATGCTTGACCCGGCGCTTGCCTCTCCGGCTGCCTTCCTCGCTTTCATTATTGAAGGGGCAGAAGCATACAACAGTGGCAAAGGCTCTATTGACGATGTAAAAGTAAAAGCACTGGACGACAAGACATTGGAAGTCGTACTGGCGCAGCCTGCTTCCTGGACGTTGCTTCTGGCGTCCAACCCGGCGTTTTTCCCTGTGCACAAGGCGACAGTGGAAAAAGACCCGAAGTGGGCGGCTGAGGCTTCTACCTTCGTGGGCAACGGGCCGTTCAAGCTGACGGAGTGGAAGCATGACAGCGAATTGAAAATCATGAAAAACGAGAACTACTGGGATGCGGCAAACGTAACGTTGGCCGGCGCTGTCTGGAAAATGATCGACGACGAGAATACCGAGTACCAAATGTTTACGAACGGAGAGCTGCACAGAACTACAACCGTTCCGGCAGACATGGCTGACCAACTGTTCAAGGAAGGCAAAGTGTACGTAAGAGACGGCGCAGGCACCGAGTTCTACCGCTTCAATGTGACCAAGGAGCCGTTTGACAACGCCAATATCCGTAAAGCGTTCAGCCTGGCGATTGACCGCCAGACTTTGGTTGACCACGTGTTGATGCGTCAGCAAAAGCCGGGTACCGGATTCGTTTCCTTTGGCTTGCCGGATGCCAACGGCGCGGGTGATTTCCGTCAGGTAGGCGGCGACCTGGTGAAGTTCGACGCAGCAGAAGCAAAAAGGCTGCTGGAGCAAGGGATGAAGGAAAAAGGCTACACCACCTTGCCAGAAGTAACGCTCACCTATCGCAGCGGCACAGCCAACGAAAAAACAGCCCAGGCCGCTCAGGAAATGTGGAAGCAAACGCTGGGTGTAGATGTGAAGCTGCAAAAAGTAGAAGGGCAAGTATTGACCGATATGCAAAAGAAACTGGAATACCAGATCGCCCGTTCTTCCTGGTTGCCTGACTTCGGGGATGCGATCAACTTCCTGGACATCTTCCAGTCGAAAAACGGCAGCAACCGCACTGGCTGGGCTAATGCGGAGTACGACAAGCTGATCGAAGGCGCGTACAAAGAGCCAGACGATGCCAAACGTCTGCAAATGCTGCATGACGCTGAAAAAATCTTGCTGAACGAGGCGCCAGTAGCTCCACTCTACTTCTACAACACTTCGCTTTTGACCAGCGACCAGGTCAGCGGAATCCAAAGCTCTTCTCTCAGCTACACGGATTTGAGAAAAGCGGTCGTGAAGTAAACTAAGTTGGCCGGGAGAAGTCATTTCAGGCGGATGGAATGACTCTCCCCCCTTTTTTGCTGAATTTTTCAATAGTGCTATAATTTAGTTTGTCTTAGCGAAAAAATACAGATAAAGAAAGCACACGTGCTAGAAAAGATGGAGGAAAATATGATTATTCAAGCCATCGAAGTGAAGAGAATTTCTGTTCCGCTCAAAAAACCGTTTAAAACGGCATTGCGCACGGTGAACAGCCTGGAGTCCGTACTGGTCAAAATCACGTGCGACAATGGCATGGTTGGGTGGGGAGAGGCTTCCGCTACGGTCGTCATTACCGGGGACAGTATCGAGAGCATCGAGTCCGCTATTTTGAACACGATGAAGCCGCAACTGATCGGCCTCAACCTGGTTGCCTACGAGCGCGTTTTCCAGACATTGCACCAATCCATGGTGGGAAACACGAGTGCCAAGGCGGCGGTGGACATCGCGCTGTACGATCTGATTTCCCAACGGGCGGGCATGCCGCTGTACCAGTTTCTCGGCGGGTACCGCGACCAGTTGGAGACCGACTATACGGTCAGCGTCAATTCGCCAAAAGAAATGGGCGAGGATGCAGCAGCTTATTTGCAGCAAGGCTTTAACGTGCTGAAAATCAAGGTGGGCAAGGACAATATCGAGGATGACATTTTGCGCATCCAGGAAATACGCAAATCCGTGGGCAATCAGGTGAAGATTCGTCTTGATGCCAACCAGGGATGGAACGTGAAGGAAGCGATTCAGTCGATTCGCAAAATGGAGGACATGGGACTGGGCATCGAACTGATTGAACAGCCTGTAAAAGCGCATGATCTGGAAGGCTTGAAGCGGGTTACAGATTCGGTCGATACGCCGATCATGGCTGACGAAAGTGTATTTTCGCCGGCGCAGGCGCTGCAGGTTTTGCAAAACCGCGCAGCCGACATGATAAATATCAAGCTGATGAAGGCGGGAGGCATTTTCAAAGCGCAATTGATTAACCAGTTGGCTGAAGAACACGGCATTCCATGCATGGTTGGCAGCATGATCGAATCGCGTCTGGCCGTATCGGCGGCAGCGCACTTCGCAGCCAGCAAGAAAAACATCACCCGCTTTGACTTCGATGCTCCGCTGATGCTGTTGCACGATGGCATTGATGGCGGCGTGACCTACGAGGGCCGCCTGATGACCATGCCGGAAGCGCCGGGACTCGGCATCCGTTCGGTCAGCTTGTGGGAAGGGGGAGAACAGGAATGAAATCAGCAATCGTATCCGTTTCGGTCGCGACTGTATGGACAAAGCCGGAATCTCCACGTGACATCGATCAGGCGGCTATCGCCGTTCCGGTTGACGCGCGCGGCTGGCTGCAGTCGCTGTCTGTCGACGAAAAGCTTGGCTTTTACGACAACAACGCCATTCAGACGCAAGCGCTGTTCGGCACTCGCGTAGAAATCGTCGAGGAGCAGGGGGATTGGGCGCACGTCCTGATCCCGGAGCAATCGACCAGCAAAAACGAGATCGGCTATCCGGGCTGGATTCCGTCACGCCAGCTTTCTCCATGGTCTGCTGCTTTTGACGTACAGGATGGGCAAAAGCTGGCGATGGTGACGGCGGCCTTTAGCCGTTTGCACACGCTGGAGCGAAAGCCGGGCATCGAGCTTGCGTTCCTGACCAGGCTGCCGCTCGTCGAGGACGGCGCCGAGTGGGTGAAGGTAGCGGCACCGGACGGCGAAGCGCTTTTGCCAAAAGCAGACGTAGCGATCGTACGCGCAAACGAGCCGATCGAGCTGGCTGGCAACCGCGGCGAAGCCATCGTGGAGGCCGGCAAGCGTTTCCTCAACCTGCATTACTTGTGGGGAGGCATGTCCTCCTACGGGTATGACTGCTCGGGCTTTGCCTACAACATGCACCGCTCCGTAGGCATTCAGATTCCCCGCGACGCCTCCGATCAGGCGAGAGACGGCCTGCTGGTGGAAAAAGCGGATTTGCTTCCGGGCGACCTGCTGTTTTTTGCCCATGAAGAAGGGCGCGGCAGAGTGCATCACGTCGGCATTTACATGGGCAATGGCGAAATGATTCATTCGCCTGACTCGCGCAGCGCCATCGAAATCGTCAAGCTGGATGGCTACAAGCTGAAAAAGGAGCATGCAATCTCCAGACGATACTGGTAAAAGGATAACGGGGGAGGATTGGCCAGATGGAAAGAAAAAAGCTGGTCCAGGTAAAGAACCTGACAAAAACCTTTACGCTTGGCAAAGGACTCTCGCTGAAGGCGGCTGACGACGTCTCCTTTGACATATACGAAGGGGAGACATTTGGACTGGTAGGCGAATCTGGCTGCGGAAAATCAACGACAGGCCGCACTATCATCGGTTTGTACCAACCGACCTCCGGGGAGGTGCTGTTCGACGGGCTGAACGTGCACAAAGCCTCTGCGGGCGAGCGGAGCAAGATTACGAGAAACATCCAGATGATTTTCCAGGACCCGTACGCGTCACTGAATCCGCGAATGAACATCGCCGAAATTATCGGAGAAGGTCTGCAATTGAACGGGCTGTACAAAGGCAAGGAGCGGGCGAAGCGGGTCATCGAGCTGCTGGAAATGGTCGGTTTGCAAAAAGAGCATGCCAACCGTTTCCCGCACGAGTTCAGCGGAGGGCAACGGCAACGGATCGGGATCGCCCGGGCGCTTGCCGTCAATCCGAAATTCGTCATTGCGGATGAGCCGATTTCGGCATTGGATGTTTCGGTACAGGCACAGGTGGTCAATCTGATGAAAAATTTGCAGCGGGAGCAAAACTTGACCTACTTGTTCATCGCCCACGACCTCGCGATGGTCAAGCATATCAGCGACCGGATCGGCGTGATGTATTTGGGCAACATGGTCGAGATGAGCACGAGCGAAAAGCTCTATGAATCCCCCAAACACCCGTACACGCAAGCATTGCTGTCGGCCATTCCCGTCCCCGATCCCGATCTGGAAAAAAGCCGTGAGCGGAAGATTATCGAAGGCGATGTCCCAAGCCCGATCAACCCGCCCAGCGGCTGTGTGTTTCGCACGCGCTGTCCGGTGGCAAAAGAGGTGTGCGCCCAGAAAAAGCCTGTCTGGCAGGAAGTGGACACCAATCATTTTGCTGCTTGTCATCTTTATCAATAAAAAGCATATCGCTGTTACAGCATTCGACATTTTTCTTCAGCCGTCCCTCATGCAAGGGATGGCTTTTTGTCGAGCGGTCGCGTTTCTATATTAAGGAAGGTTTACCAGCAAGGATTTAAGGGGAGAACTGTTAATATTCTGTAAACTGGCAGGAATCAAACAAGTTTTGTCGAAATACGGTTACAGTAAACAACTTCGTAACTCGCCTAACTTCATCGTGAACTCCCATTCCAGAGAAGTGAGGGTTGCATATGACTTTGAGTACCTCCTCATTCCATTCCACTCCCCGTCGCTGGCGGGAAGTAGAAACACAGTTGGGAATCGTCGTGCCCAGGTCGCTCCGATCTGACACTTCCGCCCTGCTGTTTTTGGAAAGCGTCGCTGCAACACCCATGTTGGACAAAGAAGAAGAGTTGGCGTGCCTGATTCGCTATCAGCAGCACGGCGATATGGAGGCACGTGAAACGATTGTGCGCGCGTATTTGCGCTATGTTGTCAGTACAGCCTTGCGCCATTTGAAAAGAGGAATGCCTTTCCTGGATCTGATTCAGGAAGGCACGATTGGATTGTTTACCGCCATAGACAAATTCGATGTGGGACGCGGCGTACGTCTCTATCATTACTCGCATTGGTGGATTTCCCAGGCGATCACCCGTGCGATCAACGACAAAGGCACCTTGATCCGCATTCCTGTCCACATGCATGAACAGATTCGCCAATATCAAAAGCAAGTATTGCATCTGATTCACGCTCTGAACCGCACCCCGGATCGACACGAGATTGCAGGACTGCTCGACATACCGTTGGAAAAAGTCGACGCGATCGAGCAGGCGCTGATGATGAAAATGGAGTCGATTGATGCCGAGCTGGACAGCGAAAAATGGCAGGCAGAGCATGACGAAGAATGTCTCAGCTATGCCGAGATCATGGACGATGGATTGTCCTCGCTGGACGACTGGATTGAAAAGGTGGACTTGCGTTCGCAAATGCATGCGGCATTGGAACGGCTCAGTCCCCGCGCCCAGGAGATTATCTCCATGCGCTACGGCCTTCACGACGACCATGTGTACACGCTGGAGGAAGTGGGCAAAATGTTCGGCCTGACCCGCGAGCGAATCCGCCAGATAGAAGCGACGACGATTGACCGACTGCGAACGCAAAAAGCGTCGAAAGTGTTGAAAGACTATTTGACCTGATGTCTTCACCAGCCCCCTCTTTTTTGGAGGGGGTTTTTTTGCATGGAAACGTGCAAGTGTCAGTTCAAACAGCGGAAGGCGCGTACGTTCGTCTTCTTGTGGTAAACTGATAGAGGCAGTTTGATTTTTGCATGGAAGAAGGAGGATCGCCAGATGAGCGATTATTTGATAAGAGCAACCGGATTCAACGGACATGTGCGGGCTTTTGCCGCGCGCACAACAGGGATTGTAGAAGAAATGCGCCGTCGCCACGACATGTGGAACACAGCAACCGCTGCGACAGGACGCACATTGACGGCGACTTTGATGATGGGCGCCATGTTAAAAGGAAACGAAAGCCTCTCTGTCAAAATAAAAGGGGGAGGGCCGATCGGCCAGATCGTCGCGGAGGCCAATGCCGATGGAGACGGCATCGCCTACGCTACCAACCCGCAGGTTCATTTTGAGCTGAATGAAAAAGGCAAGCTGGACGTTGCGCGCGCAGTCGGGACAGATGGCTTCGTGTACGTGACGAAAGATCTTGGACTGAAAGAGCCGTACCAAGGCAGCTCGCCGATCGTCTCCGGAGAGATTGGCGAAGACATCACGTACTACTTTGTGACGTCGGAGCAAACGCCGTCTGCCGTAGGGGTGGGCGTGCTGGTCAATCCGGAAGATCGCTCCGTTTTGGCGGCTGGCGGGTTCATTCTCCAGCTTTTGCCGAACACCCCTGAAGAAGTTGTGGCGAAAATCGAAGAACGGCTGGGGCAACTTCCGCAAGTATCCCGCATGATCGGCGAGGGGCTGACGCCAGAGGAAATTTTGGCGCGCGTCCTGGACGAGCCGAAGTACCTGAGCCGCACAGACATTCAATTCAACTGCAAATGCAACGAGGACAAAGTCATCCAGGCTCTGATTAGCATGGGACGTGAAGAGATGGAGAGTCTGCTTGAAGAACAGGGCGAAGCGGAAGTTCACTGTCATTTTTGCAACGAACGATATCATTTTGACAGAACCGCGCTGGAAGACATCATGAAAGACATGTAGGCAAAAGTCGCGCGGCGTCTGCTAGGGGAGAGGATGGCATGACCAATGTAAAAGGGTTGTGGGCATTCATCGGGGCGCTTGTTTTGTTGCTGCTTGCCGTGACCTGGGCCTGGTACCAGTCGTCAGGCAAGCTGCAGCCTGCGGCCATCGTGGGGGATGTGACCATTAGCGAAGCCGAGTACGTGTCAGCGCTCAAGCAAAAATTCGGGAAGCAGGTGCTCGACGACCTGGTGAATCGCGAGGTAGTTTTCCAGGAGGCAAAACGGCTGGGAATCAGCGCGGATCCGAATCAGGTCGAGCGGGAGCTGGCGCAGATTCGGGACAGCTACGGCAGCCGGACAGACAGCGAGTTTCAACAGGCGCTGCAAAAGCAGGCTGGAACGACTGTCGATGCCTTGAAGCGGGAGATTACCTATCAAATTTTGCTGCAAACGTTGGCCACCAAAGATATCTCCATCAGTGACGACGAAGTGTTGAAAGTGTACGAAAGCAGGGCAGAGCGCTATACGCGGCCGATGCAGCTACGCCTGTGGCAAATTGCGGTCGCATCGCAAAAAGAGGCGGAGCAGGTTCAGGCCGAACTCAAGCAGGGCGCCAACTTCCAGACGCTCGCCAAGGAACGCTCCATCGACAGCAGAACAGCGGCGATTGGCGGCGATTTGGGCTGGGTATCGTTGCGCGACCACCAGTTGCCTGACGAAGCGTGGAACGCGATAGAAAAGCTCAAGGCAAAAGAAAACAGCGAGCCGGTCAAGGTCGACGACAACTACGTGATCTATCACCTGGAGCAAAGCAGGGAGGCTACACAGCGGTCGTTCGAAGAGGTAAAAGAGGAATTGCGCCGGGAAATTGCTTTTGCGCAGGTAGAATCTCTCGATACTGTCCTGGAACGGTTGCGCAAATCGGTAGGGGTTCAGATTTCTGGGCAAATGCCTCATTGACCAATTGGGCAACCGTTGATATAATTATGACAATAAATCCTAGCGATTTACTCGGTTATCAAAAAATAAGGGGGCAGGACATATGCGCGTGGCGAATTCCATTACTGATTTGATTGGATTTACTCCGCTTGTGAAGCTGAATCGTGTTGTCACCGAAGATATTGCAGACATTTACTTGAAGCTTGAGTTTTTCAACCCGGGCAGCAGCGTGAAGGACCGTATCGCGCTGGCGATGATCGAGGCGGCCGAAGCAGACGGCAGCCTGAAGCCGGGATATACCATTATTGAACCGACGAGCGGAAATACAGGGATCGGACTTGCGATGGTGGCTGCGGCAAAAGGCTACCGCGCTATCCTGGTTATGCCGGAGACGATGAGTATCGAGCGTCGCAACCTGCTTCGCGCGTACGGGGCTGAACTGGTTCTCACCCCAGGAGCGGAAGGCATGGGCGGGGCTATTCGCAAAGCCGAAGAGCTTGCGAAGGAAGACAGCACCTACTTCATCCCGCAACAATTCAAAAACAAGGCCAACCCTGCCATCCACCGCGATACGACAGCGCGCGAACTGCTGGAGCAAGCAAAAGAAATCGGCGGCGTGGACGCCTTTATTTCCGGAATCGGAACAGGCGGAACGATCACAGGTGTCGGGCAGGTGCTGCGCGAGCACTATCCGAACGTGCACATCGTAGCAGTCGAGCCGGCAGCTTCCCCGGTTTTGTCCGGCGGCAAGCCAGGTCCGCATAAAATCCAGGGGATCGGAGCGGGCTTTGTTCCGGAAATTCTCGATACGCAAATTTACGATGAAATCATCAAGGTAGAGAACGAGGAAGCTTTTGAAACAGCGCGCCGCGTTGCCCGTCAGGAAGGCATTCTGGGCGGCATTTCCTCCGGGGCGGCGATCCATGCTGCGCTGCAGGTGGCAGCGAAGCTCGGCAAAGGCAAAAAAGTCATCGCCATCATCCCGTCCAACGGTGAACGCTACCTGTCCACTCCTCTGTACCAATTCGAGGATTGATTGGCAGCAAAATACGAGAGGCCACGTCATGCTATTTGAACTGTGACCTATAAGATGGAGGTCTCCCAATACACACTAATTGCTCATAACAGCAAAAAGGGGCCGTCCGAAAAGTGGCTTTTCAGCCCGATGACTTAAAAAAGCAAAACCCAAGAATGCCGTAAAATCAGCATTCTTGGGTTTTTCGTTTCGGCTCTTTTTACTCCGAGATGGACTTTCGGGACAGCCCCTTCTTTACATAATGATCTAATCTTGTCTCATTTTGGGGGAACTTTTTAATTCGTTGTTACATTAAGTTGAAGTAAAGCAGAAGCTTCTCCGGATTTATCCATTGTTACTTTATAATCAAACTGACCACTACCAATTTCCTTATTTACCGGGATCATTGTCATGTTGTGTTTTACATCTGTTCGGAGGTTGTCATTACCAAAATCGTAATTATAATATGCGGCCCAAGCAGTTTGTGTAATTTTTGAGTTGTCCGAGTTGTATGTATATTTAGGGAACGATTGGCCATTTTTATACCAGTGTGTATCAAACTCGGATGGATTCGCTGCCCATGTATTGAAGGTACTGCTTGTGCATTCCAACAGACCGTCAATATCTTCACTCCAGGACATCGAAATTTTTGATGCAGCGGTTTCGATTCGAACTGGATCTTCCGTGGAGGCTCTCAGCCATCCTTTGTAGTAACTTTTAGCAGCGAGAAGTTTGTTTTCAATAGAATCCCCTTTTTCATAAGAGAGTTCCGCTTCAAATTCTTCTTTCTCTTCTTTACTTAGCTCGTAATCTAATGGTTTGGTAATGTATGTTCCATTTTCTGTATCAATTTGAATTTGATAAGCCTCAATTATCCCGTCTGCTGTCGCTCTGCCTTCAATAGTGACTTGACCTTCCCCATCTCCAGTTTCACGATACTCTACTTTTTTTAAAATGACTTCACTTCCTGGTTCAGCTTTCAATTTCATGACTTTGTTCTCTTTACCAAGAACAGTAAATGCGCTTAAAAAAGAAAGTGACAAGACTACTGGAACTACTATCCACTTTTTTGACATTTGATTCTCTCTCCCTATTAACTTTTTTTTACATTATAGTAATATATTATCATAGGCATCCCGGAAAACGAAGAGGCATTTCCAATATTTTCAAAGAAGGTGAGCAACGTGAAATCTAGTTCTATGTTTTTTTTATCGCTGATATGTGGTTTTCTTGCTTCTGTAGGAACAATTATTCTTTGGTACATTTTGCTTTACAACAAACCAACTGTTTCCGTATTTACTGCACTTTGTTTGTTACTTCCAGCGATATTTGGTTTAATTACCTCGTTCCTTAAACAACCTCTTATTATTATTTCTTTTGTGATCTCCTTACCTTTAAGTCTTTACTTTTTGATGAATGGAGACATGTTTACTTTATTTTTTATTACCTCAATCTTGTATTTCATATCTGCTGCTTTTAAATGGAAAATATCACAGGTTAATTGGAACTAATTGGGAAATGGGGACTGTCTGTGATTTGTTGTTGTCCTTCTTTAAAAGGTATGAGCAAAAAAGTAACGACATATGCTTATGGGATGGGGTAAACCTAAAGAATCCAGTACCTTAAAACGGGTGCTGGATTTTTCCTTTTCAAGGACGAGATTCTTAACCATGCTCTTTACATTTGAGGCCACGTCATGCCATTTTGGCGGCGTGGTCTTTTCTTTTTGCCTAGCGCGACTATATAATGAACGGATAAATAGTGAAAAAACCGGAGCGTGAAGCGAAATTGATGTTCCCTACCTTTGCAGAATGCCAGACGTACGCTTTGACATATCCATTGGTTCCGCTTGCTCTTCGCGGCAAATGGTCTTCTGAAATCGACCCGTGGCAGGTGCTGACCACACTGCAGCCTTCCGTGCAGGATGCCGTCTTGCTGGAAAGCGGCCGAGTGGGAAGGTACACTTTTTTGGCGTACCAGCCTGTAGCTACGTTGCGCAGTCAGCGGGGCGAAACGATCGTGGTCTATCCCGATCAGCAGGTAGAAAATATGGAGGCGGAGCAACCGCTTGATGCATTGCGCAAGCTGCTTGCCCGCTACCGTACGCCTGTCGTTCCAGATATGCCTGATTTTTCCGGCGGAGCAGTAGGCTATCTCAGCTATGATATGAACCGCTTTTTTGAGCCGACCCTTCCCCAGATCGCGACGGACGACTTACAGTTGCCAGACCTGTATGTTATGATAATGCAAGACCTTGTTGTCTTCGATCATCAGACGCGGGAGATCGTATGTCTGACTCATTTGTCTGCAAAAGAGTTGAGCGAAGAGACTTATCGACAAGCCGCAAAGCGACTGGAAAAACGGTTGGCGTCACTGGAAAAGCTCGTCGCCGAAGTCGATACGGTGGACTGGGACGCGCTGCGCAAAAGACCGTTGGTGCAAATGACGCCAGCGTCTGTGTCGTTCGCAAAAGACCAGTTCGAAGACGCCGTGCGCCGGGTGCAGGAGTATATTGGCCAGGGTGACGTGTTTCAGGTGAATCTGTCCGTGCGGCAGAGCAAACCGATCCAGGTGACTGCGCCCGATGTGTACAAGGTGCTGCGCAAGCTGAATCCGTCCCCGTATATGGGCTATCTCAGCTTTCCGGAATTTCAGTTGGTCAGCGCTTCCCCGGAGCTGCTGGTCAAAGTAAAAGGCGGCGAGGTTCACACGCGTCCCATCGCAGGCACTCGTCCGCGCGGGCAAACCGACGAACAGGACGAAGCATTGGCCCGCGAGCTGATCGACAATGAAAAGGAACGCGCAGAGCACGTCATGCTGGTGGACCTGGAGCGCAACGATTTGGGGCGCGTCTGCCGCTTTGGCAGCGTGGAGGTCAGCGAGTTCATGGTCGTGGAGAAATACTCCCACGTCATGCATATCGTCTCGCACGTAAAAGGAGAGCTGGCAGAGGGCAAAGATGCTTTCGACGCCGTGGCCGCAACTTTCCCTGGCGGTACGATTACAGGAGCGCCAAAAGTGCGGACGATGGAAATCATCGAGGAGCTGGAGCCAGTCAAGCGCGGCGTGTACACGGGATCAATCGGCTGGTTTGGCTTTAACGGAGATGTCGAGGTCAACATCGCGATCCGGACGATGGTCGTCAAGAACGGGATGGCTCACGTGCAGGCAGGGGCAGGCATCGTGATTGACTCTGTCCCGGAGGCAGAGTACGCCGAGTCGCTGAAAAAGGCAGAGGCGTTATGGAAGGCCCTAGAGATTAGCGAGCAGAGAACGATGAGTTGAGAGGAGATGAGTGTAAGATGATTTTGATGATTGACAACTACGATTCCTTTACGTACAACCTGGTGCAGTATGTCGGTGAGCTGGGCGAGGAGCTGCAAGTGTACCGCAACGACAAAATTACGCTGGCAGAAATCGAGCGGCTGGCACCTGATTACTTGATGGTGTCGCCTGGTCCTTGCACGCCGAACGAAGCGGGGATCAGCATGGAGGCCATTTCTCATTTTGCCGGAAAAATCCCGATTTTGGGCGTGTGCCTGGGACACCAGTCGATCGGCCAAGTGTTTGGCGCAAAAGTCATTCGCGCCGAGCGATTGATGCACGGAAAAACGTCTCCGGTCTTTCACGATGGCAAAACGATTTTCCGGGATATTCCTTCCCCTTTTACAGCGGCACGCTATCACTCCTTGATCGTGGAGGAAGCCTCCATCCCGCGTGAGCTGGAGATTACGGCCCGGACGGCCGAAGGGGAAATCATGGCGATTCGCCATCGCGAGTATCCGATTGAAGGTGTGCAGTTCCACCCTGAATCAATCATTACGGAGCACGGCAAGCAGCTTTTGCAAAATTTCCTCACCACCTATGCGCGCCATACGACAGGATAACGTTAGATAGAGGACAAAAACCGCCTTTTTTCGGGCGGTTTTTTATTTGTATAAGACAGATTGTAATATCAAGTGCGACACCTAGATAAAAAAACGGCCCATGATTGATTCGTGTAAAATGAAGTCACCACAACACCATTTACACAGGAGAATCAATCATGAGTTATACACATCTTAGCATAACAGAGCGTAGTGAGCTAGCACTCCTTCATCGTTTGGGTTGGTCTGCCCGCGCCATTGCCAGAGAACTCAAACGGCATCATGCTACCATTGCCCGTGAGTTAAAACGGGGTTGTAAGGCAGGGGAATATCAGGCAGAAGCCGCGCAAGAGGTTTACGAGAAACGTCGCGAACGGTCTGTTCCCAGAGGCAAGTGGACTCCTGAACGTGAGCATTATATTGCCAGTAAGCTGGCGCAGACCTGGTCTCCCGAGCAGATTGCCGGACGGATGAGTCAGGAATGCCCCGAACAGAAAGTGTCGTTTAAAACGATGTATCGCTGGCTGTATCAGGGCTTTTTGGTTAAAGGAGATACCACCGTTCTGCGCCACAAAGGGAAACGCCGGAGACCAATCGAAACACGTGGTCGTTTCAACGTAGGAAAGTCCATTCGGCAGCGACCCAAGGAAGTACGAAAGCGTGAGAGCTTTGGTCATTGGGAACTGGATACGGTTGTTTCCAGCCGTGGAAAAAGTAAGGCGTGTGTCGCGACGTTCGCTGAGCGCAAGACACGCTTTTACCTTGCCGTAAAGATGCCTGATCGTACCTCGGCTTCCATGGAAAAGGCCTTTGGTTTCGTTGCTGAATCGTTACCGAAAGGATCGTTTCAAACAGCTACCGTTGACCGTGGCAAAGAGTTTGCCTGTTACGAACGGCTGGAGTCAGCACATGGCGTAAACATTTACTTTGCCGATCCCTACTCTTCCTGGCAAAGGGGCACGAACGAGAACGCAAATGGCCTTCTGCGAGAATTTTTTCCCAAAGGCAAGGATTTTGCCGAAGTCTCCGAGGAGGAACTGATTCAGGCCTTGGAGCTCATTAACAATCGGCCAAGAAAATGTCTGGGTTGGAAGACCGCTTACGAATCATTCATGGAAGCTCTGTCGCACTTGTCTTGACAATTCGTCTTATATAAAAAGAGAACTAAGTGAAAATACCACTAGCGTTGCATTAATCTTTTCATACCATTCAAAATCATCATAACTTTCAGCGTTCAAGTGTTCTCAGGCATAAAAAAATCCTTTACACTGGAAAGGTCAGGTAGTTCCTGTCCAAATCCAACGCAAAGGATAGACCATGGACAAGAATACCCTATTTTCTTCATTTGGTAAATACATTTCACCCATTAATATTGTGAAATTTCAACAACGGATAGACGAAACGGATCAGGACAAGTACGTGAAAAAGTTAACGACCAAAGCATATCTACTCCTGTTTTTGCATGCTCAACTTCAGCAACGAGAAGGACTCCGAGCCATTGCAGATGATGTTTTATCAAAGAAATTCCAGCGAGAGTTAGGACTGTCGTCGATTAGTCCCGCTCAGCTTAGTCGCAAAAACAATCGAGTAGATCCAGCTTTGCTTGAAGAAATATTTGTTGACCTTGTAGGGCAAATTCAGAGACACTCGGGCAACACGTATTCCCTTCGAAAAGACATGAAAATCATTGATTCTACAACGATTGGGCTGTGTTTGCAGAAGTACAAATGGGCAACTTTCCGTAAAACCAAGGCTGGCATCAAACTTCATCTTCGTCTCGTCTTTGCCGACCAGGGGGATGTGTATCCTGAAAAAATAACCATCACGGGTGCCAAGTCCAATGACCGCACTCAAATGGAATCGTTGATTGATGAGATCGGTATGATGTACGTCTTTGATCGAGGGTATGTGGATTATGAAAAATTTGATGAATACACGGACAAAGGCATCTTTTTCGCTTCTCGTCTAAAAGATAACGCCGAAATCCGTCATCTTTATGAATTCAAAATCCCCTTGGAAAGCTCCGTTTTATCGGATTCCATGATCCTTCTTGGAACGCCTCAAAAGCGGGTAGATAACGTGCTGCGACTCATTGAAACGCTTGATTCGAAGGGAAATCTCATTCGAATCATTACGAATCGGTTCGACCTGGAAGCAGAAGAACTCAGCGACATCTATCGTTGGCGTTGGCAAATTGAGCTGTTTTTCAAGTGGATAAAGCAGCATGTAAAGATCAAGAACTTCTATGGAACGAGTGAAAATGCGGTACGAAACCAAGTATTACTCGCACTCATTGCCTACTGCCTGTTGCTCCTTGTCAAACTGGAACAAAACAGTCAGCACAGCTTGTTGCAGATCAGGAGATGGCTAAAAGTGTTTCTTTGGCAAACGTTCGAACAATGGATAGGTAGAATGAATTACCAGTCCAAACGAACATCCAGAGGGCGACAGAAAAGGAATTAGGTATTGGTTGCTGTTATCACGATTGTAATAAATGTATAAAACTACCAAATGGACAGTGGCTACCTTTTGCTTGGTTGCTGCCGTTTTTGGTTGTGTAGCTGAAAATGTCATTCAGAATACTTTGACAAATTACGAACGCATTTTTTATGCAACGCTAGTGTGAAAATACAATTGTTTTATTTATGCTTTCTGAAAATTTTTATAGTAGTTATATCTGTATGTGTGAGATGGGAGCTACTTGGATAAAGTCGGCGAGGAATTTCCCGATTTTAATTCCTCCCCTTACATATGATAAAATGAAGGGCGTCATTTCTTCTCAGACCCAATCGTTAGTTATTAATAATTCAAGGGAACTGGATGGTTTTATTACACAACTTTTTAAAGAACTCAATTTATCAGTTAATCTGGAAATCTGGAATCGCAAAAAAGAGAAGTTTTTGGAAAGCATAAATCAACTATTGAATAAGACTTCCATAAATGAACCATTAACTTCAACGAATGAGAATGAACAGAAGAGCAATAATTTGCAGTCTCGTACTTACCTAGAATTAGTAAAGAAGAATAATACGTATTTACAAATATTAAATAAAGATAAAGGACTTGACTGGCTTAATGGGGCATTGAGAAAGATGCCTTCAAAAATAAATTTTATGACAAATTATCCGACGAGATTTGAGTCAATGCCTACTCATGGGGATACATTTTTTATTGCTATTTACAATGATAACAACGACCTCGTTTCTAGATTATATGGAATAGTTGAAGGATGTACTTCACGCAAGCCAATTTCTGAAATTATTTATGAAGCAGATAGTGGTAAAGTTGACTATGGTTTTAGTTCTCTTGCGGAATTTGAATCCTACATAAAGAAACAGAAACATCAGAGTGATGAAGTTTTTTGTGTAACCTTGAGGGACATTAAATACAATGATTTTATTATAGTGGAAGGTCTAAGTAAATTCAGTGAGTTGAAGTATAGTTTGCATATTCTAAATCAGGGGCTTGATACCATAATTGTTAATAATTTAATTGTATTTGATGATTTTGATAAATTGTTGTATCATAGGTCGAAAACAGAGCAAGTTACCATGCGGAAAATGGATCTGTTTTGATGTAAACTTATGCCACCTCCCCAAACAATCTAGCCCATCACGCGGCGACGAATTGTTGATTTGCCGAGTCATGATTTCGACACGCCGAGTACCTTTCCATGAAAATCAGGGCACCCTCTATGGGTGCCCTATAATTTTCGCCGTTATGACCGTTAAGGTTAAGCGTATTCAAGTAACGGCAACGGTCTTGGTCTGGAAGTCGTTGCAGATTTTCAAAATTCGGTGAACCGTATCATAAGTGAGGGATAATTTTCTATATAAATTGATGGGACCAAGCATGCTAAATAATCAAGAGTCTTTTGAAAAAGATTCTGAAACAAGTAACATATTTGAGGAATTTCAGGATAACATGAAAACAGCTAAGATGACTGAACAGCTTACCATAGTAATTAATTAGTATCAGGTTAAAGGAGCATCCCCCTGTAACACGCCTTTTAAGCCCCAAAATTAGATTTGAGTCATACCCCCTTATCTTGTTAAGCTGATATCAGAAGAACAGAGGGGGATATTTTTATGCAACGGAGACGCTATTCCATCGAGTTCAAACAACAACTGATCCAGGAAGCCCACGAAGTCGGAAATGCTAGCCAAGTAGCCAGACGGCATGGGATCGACCTGAAGATGCTGTATCGATGGATACGTGATTCCAAACACGCCGATTGGCAGAATGGACTGTCAACACCAAACTAGACAAATTCCTTAAGTGCCTCCTGTTTGTAAACAAGTGGACTTAAATAGCCCAATGTTGAGTGAATCCTTGTTTCGTTAAACCATTTCACATATGCTCCTAATTCTTGCTTCAACTGGGGAAGTGATTCAAACCGTCGATTCTTAACAAACTCCGTTTTAATCAGTTTGAAAGTTGCCTCTGCTACAGCATTATCATATGGGCAGCCTTTTATGCTTAAAGAGCGCTTGATGTTGAATGTACGGATGACATCACCAATCGTACGATTGGTGAACTCACTGCCACGATCTGTGTGGAAAAGCTGAATTTGACGCAAGTCTCCTTTTACGCTTGCAAAAGCTCGATAGACAAGCGCGGCGTCTTTACTGGATCCACAGCTATACCCAATAATCTCCCGGTTGAATAAGTCCACAAGTAGACAGATATAGTGCCATTTGTTTGCGACTCGAACATACGTTAAATCGCTCACAACCGCTTCTAGTGGTTGATCTTTTGTAAACTCGCGGTTTAGTTCATTCTGAATGGCCGAATCGTTACAAGGAGACTTATGCGGCTTATACTGTGCAATCGTATACGCCGATACAAGGCCGTTCTTCTTCATCAAACGTCCAATACGTCGTCTGGAAACAGTCTTTCCTTCTTTTTGCAGAATTGCTTTGATCTTTCTTGTTCCATAGACGCGCTGATTCTCTTCGAAAATACGAATGATCGCCTGTTCCACCTCATCTTCACTAGATGAATGCTGACTATTTTCGTAATAGTAAGTACTCCGATTCACCTGGAGAATGGTACACATGGCAGACACAGAGTACTTATGTGCATTTTGCCGGATCACTGTTATTTTCGTCCGAAGATCAGCGCTGCTTGCTTTAAAATATCGTTTTCCATTTTTAATCGCTGAATTTCTTTGCGTAGCGCAAGGAATTCATTCTGTTCTTCCGTTCGGTTGTCTTTTTCTTTGAAAGAACCTGTCGTTCTGCTTTGTTTGACCCAACGGTCAAACGCAGATGCACTCAGATCGTATTCTTTCAAAATATCTGCACGCGTTTTTGGACTGTCAACACCAAACTAGACGGATTTCTTAAGTGCCTTCTGTTTGTAAACGAGTGGACTCAGATACCCCAATGTCGAGTGAATTCTTGTTTCGTTAAACCACTTGACGTATTTTTCTAATTCTAGCTTCAACTGTGTCAACGACTCAAACTGCCGATTCTTTACGAACTCTGCTTTGATTAGCTTAAAGGTAGCTTCAGCAACTGCATTGTCATAGGGACAGCCTTTCATGCTCAGGGAACGTTTGATTTCGAACGTGTGGATGACTTCATCAATCGTCTGATTTTTAAATTCACTACCACGATCCGTATGAAAGAGCTGGATCTGACGCAAGTCTCCCTTTACGCTTGCAAAAGCCTGGTAAACGAGAGCAGCATCTTTGTATTTTCCACAGCTATAGCCAATGATCTCCCGGTTAAACAAGTCTACGAGCAAGCAAATATAGTGCCATTTGTTTGTCACTCGAACATAAGTCAAGTCACTCACAACGGCCTCCAACGGTTCGTTTTTCGTAAACTCCCGATTCAATTCATTCTGTATAGGTGAATCATTACAGGATGACTTATGCGGTTTATACTGAGCAACCGTATACACCGATACAAGACCGTTTTTCTTCATCAAACGTCCAATGCGCCGTTTGGAAACAGTCCTTCCTTCTTTTTGCAGGGTTGCCTTGATCTTTCTTGCTCCATAAACGCGCTGATTCTCTTTAAAAATACGGATGATCGCCTGTTCCACCTCATCATCGCTAGATGACTGCTGGTTACTTTCGTAGTAGTAGGTACTCCGATTCACCTGGAGGATGGTACACATGGCAGACACAGAGTACTTATGTGCATTTTGCCGGATCACTGTTATTTTCGTCTGAAGATCAGCGCTGCTTGCTTTAAAATATCGTTCTCCATTTTCAATCGTTGAATTTCCTTACGTAGCGCAAGGAGTTCATTCTGTTCCTCTGTCCGGTTGTCCTTTTCTTTGAAAGAACCTGTTGTTCTACTCTGTTTGACCCAACGGTCAAACGCAGATGCACTCAGATCATATTCTCTCAAAATATCTGCCCGCGGTTTCCCATTCTCGTAAAGTTGAACCATCTGCTGCTTGAACTCGTCTGTAAATGACCGACGCTCACGTTTCTGCATGACATTCTCTCCGTTCCTTGTCGATTTGATTTCAATCTACTAGACCTTAAGAGAATTGTCCAATTCAGTGTAGCCGATCCAATTTCAAGTCCCGATCCCAACGGCCTTGCTTAAGATGGATATGCCCGAAGAACTTTCGCGAGAATTTTAGAACTGGACAAATTAGTACTATTACTAACAAGATAGGTTTTTTTGTCGGAAGATTGCCATTTACAATACTACTTTTTGAACTATTTAATCTGTACAAAGACAAAGAAAGGAGCAAACCTTCATTGCAATACTTTAAATGGGCAAAACAGCGCAGGACTTATTGATTTATAAAGTGCCTACTGAACTATTGTTCAGGGTAATTTGTAATAAGACTGAATTAAAATACTGGTAATTAGTAACCATTTTTTGTTTGATGTGTATACAAAAAGTGGAAATACGTGATATAGTTACCATATAATTCAAATAATTAACATATAGTACCTTGTAAACGATGATTAAATGACAAAGAGCAAAAAAGGTGGTGGGTAAGATTACCAGAGGGCGAATTGTAGTTATATGTTTAGCTGTTGCTTTAATCAGTTCTGAGTATTTTTTGTATAAATATTCAAACTGGAGATATGCATACACCGAACCGCTGAATAAAAGGTATAGCGATTTTCTTCCAAAGTCTATCCCACCTGGAAATGAATCACAGTATGATATTACGCTAAAAATGGATCCAGATGGAATGTTTAATGTCCATTCATCAATATCGATTAAAAATACTTCCGCAGATCCCTGGAATGAGTTAGTTCTTTACTTTATTCCAAATATGTTCACTGAAAATAACAATCCCAAATTACATGAGCCTTCAAAGATCAGTATTGACAGGATAAGTATAGATGGGAATGAGGCAAGATTCACTCTTGATAAGGATAAGTTAACTGTCCCTTTGAATAAAGAATTAGTACCTAACCGAGTGGTGGTAGCTGAGGTGTCGTATCAATTCACCCTTCCAGAGGGGGGATTAAGATTTACTAAAAGTAATGGTAATTACTATTTGGCTCAGTGGTATCCAATGATTGCTACATATAGAGATGGATGGAATAAAAGGGACTTTAGATTAAAAGGGGAAACTTATCACACTGCTTTCAGTAATTTTAAAATCAAATACGATATTCCAAAGAATTTTACTATAGTAACTACAAGTGAAGAAGATTTGTACCCATCTAAATCACAAGGACATATTGAAGCAAATAATGCTAAAGAGTTTTTCATTGCTATATTAGGTGATCATCAGGTTGTTGAAAAGAAACTTGGCAATATTAACATTAGAGTTTTTAGTGTTGATAAAAATAAAAATCTAAACGATATAATTGAAATTGCTTATGCATCATTAGAATACTTTCAGAAGACAATTGGTCCTTACCCTTATAAGCAATTGGATATTGTATTAGACGAATCAGGTATGGAGTATCCAGGGATTGTAACGGCCAATTCTATTAATGGAAGTTCGTCAATTGGTACCGATGCATTGAGACGAATGGTTGTTCACGAAATTGCTCACCAATGGTTTTATGGAATAATTAGCAATGATCCATTCACTGATGCTTGGTTAGATGAAGGAATAACCGAGCTTGCCGCCGGTATGTTTTATTCTGATTATTTTGATGAAGACATCGCGTTTGAAGAAGAGCAATATGTTCATCTCCCTCTTCCAGTAAATCTTCCACTAGACAAATACTCAAAAAATCAAAGTTCCTATATTTACGGTAAGTCAACGGCGATGCTGTGGAAGGTATTTGAACAAAATGGCGGAAAAACCACGGTCGAGGATTTTCTGAAAACTTATTTTAATACTTACCAATATAAGGAGGTAGACACAAAAGAATTCATAAGATTTCTTAAATATTACCTGAATATTACTGATAATAGTTTATTCAGTGGTTGGTTGGTATTAGATGATAAGGAATAAGTTTAACATATTATTTAGGGCTTGCTGAACAATGCATAAACGCGAGGAATCGTGAAATAATCAAAGAAAACTGCGGAAAATCTGGATTTATAATTTGACCAAGTGCAAGGTTTTTGCAGGAATTCTTTGAAAAACCTTGCACCAGTAAGAATTTCGTTCAATCAAGAGGCACACGAAACGTTCAAAATGGATCGGAAAAACAGTATTTTATACTACTGATATGCCATTCAGACTCTGACTTTGCTGTTTTGGAACCAAATCTGCATATTATTCATGATTTCTTGTATATTTCTCATTCGTTCAGCAAGCCCTATTTATCTCTAAAACTAGGTGTGAGGTGATTAAGGTGCTCTATTATATCATTCAATTCTTTGTGAGCGTAATCTTTGTTATATCAGCAGCAGTCAAAGTCATTTCGTTTGAATCGTTTAGCCAGACCGTTTTGAAGATTGGTATTAGTGCTTATTTAACAAGGTTTGTCTCAGTGGTTGTAATACTTCTCGAATTTTTAGGTGCTTTCTTAATCTTATTTGAATCAACAAGAATGATTGGTGGAATTGTACTACAATTCTTGCTCTGTTCTTTCGCCTTGGTAGCTATAAGAATGATCAGGATCGGACAAAAGGTAAGTTGTAATTGTTTTGGCAGCTTAACCCAGGACCGCTTAGATTACAGATTAACACTTAGAATTTTCTTTCTAAGTTTATTGAATATGACAGTGTTGCTTTACGAAGGGCAACTAGGTATTAATCTGCTCAGTTTATCGGAAAATATAAATCTAATGTTTTTGTCACTTGGTATATTTGGATGTTATATATTGCTAAAAGTGTTCACAGAAACATTTTTGAGATTCGAGAGGGGGAAGAAGATTTGATGGAACAATTACTCCAAATTTCACTAACTACATTATGGATCATAGTGATCTTACTAATTCTAATACTTATCAGATTTTTTAAAATGATAGGTAATACACAGAAGAAGAGGTCCCTTTCTGGAAGTGAACTAGGACTAGCATATGGAACAAAGTTTCCCGTTGAAATATTAAGATCCATTGAAGATAAAGAGTTTTCGGTGAGTAATCCAGAAGGGGACGGTACTTTACTAATTGTTACATCATACAGTTGTTCACCTTGTAGGTCGGTCTATCCCATTCAAAATACAATTGTTTCTAGTTATCCGAGACTGAAAGTTATAAATATTATGATTTCTAATAGTGGGCAAGCTTGGGAAATCAGCGACAAGTTTGGACTTGATAGTTCTAAAATTAGTTTAATTACTATGGAGCAACTACATACAATAGGTATCTCGACTTTTCCGTACTCTTACCTTTTAACATCGGATGGGACAATAATTTCTAAAGGTGTAACCAATTTTAAAGAACATTTTGATCTACTAATTGCAAATCAAAAAACAGCTTAAAAAAGTTCAACGAAAGGAGGTGAATAAGGTGGACGAATTCTTGGAGAGAGCTGGATTTGTAGAGCCAATGGGAGCAGATTGTGATTACACAACATGTGGTTCTACATGTGGTTCTGGTGGCATTTACCGTGTTGTATATTGCTATGGTATGGGAAAGTTACAAGGATCATGGTGCGACACAGAAGGGTATTATTGCTAGGTAGCTGTAATTGACTGAAAAAATGAATGGAGGTTAACAAAATGGACGAATTCTTGGAGAGAGCTGGATTTGTAGAACCAATGGGAGCAGATTGTGATTACACGACATGTGGCTCTACATGTGGTTCTGGTGGCATCTACCGTGTTGTTTATTGCTATGGCATGGGGAAATTGCAAGGGTCTTGGTGCGACACAGAAGGGTATTATTGCTAGAAACACAGTTGAAAAATAGTTTCATTAAAAAAGATCAGGGACCCCTGATCTTTTTTTAAGATTGTTTTAATAAGGAGAGTCGTATGAGGCATAAATATTTTCGAAAAACCGTTAGACTTGTATGGAAAGTATGTGGAATAAGAGTATTACTTGCCTGCGGTATTAACATTATTGACGGTCTGTTACCATTAACCTCCATTATTCTCTTGCAAAGTATTGTAAATGAATTAACAAGCATTCTTTCAAATCCGAATTATGATTTTGACTCAATTTTAGTTTTGTTGATAATTCAGTTCATTTTATTAGTAGTTACTTCAATGATAGGAAGCATAGATTCAATAAATTCAGCAAATATGGAGGCTAAATTAGATTATTACGTTGGCCTTCTTGTAATACAAAAGTCAATCAGTCTACCTCTAGCATACTTTGAAGATGCAGAGTTCTACCATCATTTAGATAGAATAACTAAAGGTGGTTACGGAAATAAATTGTTATCACCTATAAAAACGATGTTAGGAATTATAAAATCTTCAATAACAATGATTTCACTATTTAGCTTTTTGTGGATGATTCATTGGAGTTTAGGGATATTAAGTATCTTATCCGCCTTTCCAACTTTAATAATCCAAACAAAGTTTGGTCGTGAGAGGTTTCAGTTAATTCGTTTTCAAACTCCTGCAGCGAGAGAAGCTAATTATACTAGTGCCCTTCTCACAAATAGACAAAGTGCCAAGGAAATAAGAATTTTTAACCTAGGGGAATTTTTCAAAGAAAGATGGAAGAAACGATTCCTATTAAATAGTAGAAACATGTTGAAATTAAATAAGAAACAAGATATAGCAAGAATATTGTTAGATTCAATAACAGCCCTTCTATTCGGGATCTGCGCATATATAGTGGTTTCATTGTTAAAGGTTGGGAAAATGACTATTGGAGAATTTATATCTACAGCTCAAGGGATTCATAGTGCACAAGCAAGCATCAATGGGATATCAACTAATCTAGCGAAAATATATGAAATCAACTTATATTTGATCGATTTATTTGAATATCTAGAGTACAATGACGAGCAAAAGTTTACGAAAGAAACGAGGAATTTGTTTCCGTCTTATTTACAAAAAGGTATTTTCATTAAAAACTTATCATTTAAGTATCCTAAAAGTAATCAACTTGTATTAAATGGGATAACAATTCATATCAGGCCAGGCGAAAAAGTAGCAATTGTGGGGGATAACGGTTCAGGAAAGAGTACATTAGTAAAATGTCTAATGGGACTGTATCAGGTAGAAAAAGGAAGTGTTTTTTACGATGATATTGATATAGTTAATATTGACAACTGTGATTTGCATAAGAATATGACAGCAATTTTCCAAGACTTCATGAAATATGCATTTACGGTTATGGATAATATTTCCTTTGGGGATATCCATAATACTCATGATTTTGAACTAGTTAAGCGTATTGGTATTCAGACTGGGGTTGATGATTTTGTGAAAAAAATGCCAAAAGACTATGATACTTTACTTGGAAAGATATTAGGTGAAGGTGAAGAATTATCTGGTGGCCAATGGCAGAAAATTGCTATTGCTCGATCATTATTCAGAGATTCTAAAATACTTATTCTTGATGAGCCCACATCCTCTTTGGATCCATTAAAAGAACTCGAAGTTTATGAACAATTTAATTCTATGACTAATGGAAAAACTGTAATATTCATTTCGCATAGAATGGCTGCTGCGAGAATGGCAGATAAGATAATTGTCCTTAAAAATGGAAAGGTTGCTGAGTGCGGAACCCATGATGATTTAATGTTTTTAAAGAGTGAATATTACCAAATGTATAGTGTACAAGCAAAGTGGTACTCGTGAAACACTATCTATATAAAAAAGAACCAATGAATTCACAACCGATGGTCGTAGCCCCGTCAAGTAGACAGTAAAAAAAGAGGAATCACCTAAGCGGCGATCGCTTCTCGATATTCAACCGGGGAGAGGTCGCCGAGTTTTTTCTGGAAGCGTTCATTGTTATAGTAGTCGATATATTCAGCAACACATTTACGTGCCGCAGCTTCACTATCTGGCTTCGCCAGGTAAAGCTTTTCCGTTTTCAGATGGGAAAAGAACGACTCGATACATGCGTTGTCAAAGCAATTCCCGCGTCTTGAATGGCTTCCCATAAGTTCTTTCTCCTCGAGTAGATCCCTGTACGATTTGGTTGTGTATTGAAATCCTTGGTCGGAATGGAGAATAGCGTTTTTGGCGTTCAGTTGCTTTACGGTGTCCAATACGAGTTGGAGATCGTTACGCGCGGATAGCTCCCATGCTACGACTTCCTTGTTACAAAGGTCTAAAATAACCGACAAATAGACAAAATCATGACCAATTCGAATATAGGTAATGTCAGTCACAAATTTCTTCAAAATGGTTTCTGCTGTAAATTCACGGTTGAGGACATTCGGAAAGACTACGGATGGTTTGCGACCTGCAAATGGCCGTTTCTTGCGGATAACTGAACGAATTCCCAGCTCACGCATCAGCCTACGCACCTTTTTGTGGTTAACCAAAACCCCTTCTTTGTGTAAAGCCGTACGCATACGTTTGTAGCCGAAATAAGGTCGCAGTCGATGAATAGCAAGGATGTGCTCTTTTACATTCGTATCCTGCTCGATACGGGTTTTACGAGATTCCCGGGCAGCTTTCCACTTGTAATAACCCGACCGCGATACTTCGGCAATCTTGCACAGCATGATGATGGGATACTTGTGATTCATTTTTTCGATGGTCCTAAACCGGGCTTGCTGATCCAACTTCCCTCCCCATGCAGATTCGGATTGAGCTTTTTTAGGTATTCGACCTGCGCTTTCAAATAGGCGTTTTCCTCTTCAAGGCTACTGAAGTGTTTCTTATTCCAACGCCCACGATAATCCTCAAACGATTCTCCGCTCTGGTGCTTACGTACCCAACTGATGATCTGTGCATCACTTTTAATTCCCAGCTTTTCTCTTATCTCCTGATAGCTCCACTGCTCTTCCAAACGCAAGCGAACAGCCTCTTTCTTCGTATCCTCGCTATAACGAGTAAAGACCTGTCCCTTCTTTGGTGGCATGAAAAATCCCCTCCGGTCAACAGTAATGAGTCCATGATATCATGTACTCTTTTTTTACTGTCTACCTTGAGGGGATAATACCATCTGTGGGTTATGAATAGAGCTTTTATTAAGAATTAACAAGTTTGTTGACATGTTTTTATTCCCCCAAAACTCTTTCTTTTTCTACATATTTTGTGCATTTGTGCTGTCAATTTGATTATCAACCGATATCAGCCTGTTGTAAATAGTCCGATTATTCTATACATTCCCCTATATCATTTTGTGCATTTTCTCTTCTTAAATCAAAATGAAAATATCATTAATAACCAACAAAAATAAGGCCTTTTTAGTGTTTTTAATGTACAAGTATGAAGTTTCACGATATGTGCATTAAGTAGTAGTCTAGGCGTTTGACAGCGCAGGCAACCTGTGGGTCGTGACCGATATTTCTTCTTCCTCCATGAACAGCGGTATCTACAAGTCGTTTGGCAACAACGGGGTATTTTTCATTCCGACCTCGGGCAACAACCAGGGACAAGCCGCACAGTTCGCCTCTGCTCCCGTAGGCGCGGAAATGACAGGACCGTGGTTTACGCCTGACGAAAAAACGCTGTTCTTGTCGGTACAGCATCCGGGCGAAAACCTCAAGGACTACAGCCAGCCAACCAGTCATTGGCCAAAGGGCGGAAATGCAGTAGCTTTGCCGAGCGTGATTGCCATTACGGGTTTCTAGGACAAGGAGTGTAGTGCACCATGCTATCGAGCATCGGGATTCCCGGATTGATCTTGATTTTGATTATCGCGCTGGTCATTTTCGGACCGAGCAAGCTGCCGGAGATCGGCCGTGCTTTTGGCCGGACGCTGACAGAGTTCAAGTCAGCTACCAAAGACTTGACCAAGGACGACGACGAGGCAAAAGACAAAGCCGTGGAAGAAACGGCCAAACGAATCAACTAATCCGGCTTTGAGGCTTTGTGGAAAAGGCGGTGCGTGCAAGAGGCGCACTGCCTTTTTGCAGCACAGCGCGTAAGGGGGAGTGCGTGTGAACCAAGAGATGCCTGTTCTTGAGCATGTGACTGACTTGCGGCGCAGGCTACTGATTGTGGCAGCGACGCTCGTCGTCAGCATGATCGTCTGCTTTTTGTTTGTCGATCACATATATTTGGCATTGTCGAATCATTCGGGCGAAAAACTGGCGATTCTCGGTCCCAGTGACATTTTGTCGATTTATGTAAAGCTGTCTGCAATCGGGGCGGTGGCGATCACGATTCCTGTCGCTGCTTACCAGGCGTGGCGCTTTGTAGTCCCGGCGCTGGAGGAGCGGGAGCGAAAAGTGGCGCTCATGTATATCCCCGCCCTGTTTCTGCTGTTTTTGTTCGGCTTGTCTTTCGCTTACTTCGTCTTGTTTCCGCTGATGTACCAATTTGTGCTGGGGTTGTCCAACGGGAATTTTGAACTGGTGATTACGGCCAATGACTACTTCACCTTCATGCTCAATCTTTGTTTGCCGTTCGGGCTTTTGTTTGAATTGCCGGTGGTGGTTCTTTTTCTCAGCCATCTGGGCATACTGAATCCGCAGCGGCTGGCGAAAATGCGCAAGCCCGCCTACCTGGTGCTGGCGATCATTTCGATTACGATTACGCCGCCTGATTTTTTGTCCGATATTATGGTGATCGTGCCGCTGATCGTGCTGTACGAAATCTCCATTACCATCTCGCGCGTCATACATGGAAAACGCACTCGGGAAACTGCGCTTTCGCCGGAAAATATGGTATGATGCTCTCGACTATGTTATCGGGAGAGGGCAAAGATGCACGTTTATGTAAACGGGACGATCTGTCCGGCACATGAGGCGAGCGTATCGGTTTTGGATCACGGTTTTTTGTACGGCATCGGGCTGTTTGAGACGATGCGTGTTTACGACCGCAAACTGTTTTTATGGGACGACCATTTCGCCCGGCTCAGCTCCGGGCTTTTGGCGTTGCAGATTCAGCCCATATGGTCAAAAGCGGAGCTGGCGGACGCGATCCTGCAAACGATCGACGCCAATGGGCTGCGGGATGCGTATGTGCGCCTCAGCGTCACCGCCGGGCCGGAAGGAGTAGGCTTGGTGACAGGCGGCTACGAGCGCCCGTCGTTGTTCGTATTTGCCAAGCCGGTCGCCCCGCTTGCAGTCCCGCCTCAACCAAAGCGGTTGCAGACGTTGGCGCTGGCGAGGCAGACTGCGGAGGGGCACCAGCGTTTCAAATCGCACAACTACCTCAACAATGCGCTGGCTCGCCAGGAGCTGGGTGCGCGCACGGATACGGAAGGGCTGTTTTTGACGCACGACGGCTTTCTCGCGGAAGGCATCGTCAGCAATCTGTTCTGGGTCAAGAACGGGCATCTGTTCACGCCTTCGTTGGATACGGGCATTCTTGACGGGGTGACCCGCCGCCATGTTTTGCGATTGGCCGAGCAGTTGGCGATCCCGACAACGGAAGGACGGTATCGGCTGGAAGAGTTGCTTGCGGCGGATGAAGTTTTCACCACCAACTCCGTGCAGGAAATCGTCCCGGTGGCAGAAGTAGACGGACAGCTAGTCGCATCGACCTACGGAAAATACACACGCGAACTGCACTTGGCCTATCGTCAGTCTGTAGCGACCGGAATGTAAATTATGGTATGCTACTAATCAATATGCGAAGACGGAAAAAGGGAGTAGGTCCATGAAGTACAATCCATTTCGAATCCATGCGGCAACCGTTGACGAGATGCTGGCGGAGCTTGCCCATCGAGGGATTTTTGGCGATCAGGCCGAGCGGTTGGCCGAGTGGAGAGCGGGTCTGATGATCCACGTGGAAAACATGAGTGAAGCTGTCGCGGAAAAGGTGCGGCTGGACATGCTTTCCGCCGGGGCCGAGGCCGTTGTGTCCGGGCAGCCGGGCGCAACTGACAAAAAGCGGCTGCTTTTGCTTGCGGGACCAAAGCAGTTGGAGCAGGCGCTGTCGCAACTGGAAAAACGGGATGAGGAGCTTGCAGCCGTGGCGGCAGAGGTACGGGAGGCTTTGGCGATGCCTGCGCGGCTGCGGGCCAGACGGGAGCTGAATTGCGGCCGTTACACCCTTCCGCTTGGCGAACGGACGCTGGTAATGGGCATCCTCAATGTGACGCCCGATTCCTTTTCGGACGGAGGGCGCTTCGTGGACCTTGACCACGCTTTGGCGCAGGCGCGCGCGATGGTCGAAGCGGGAGCGGACATCATTGACATCGGGGGCGAGTCTACGCGTCCGGGAGCGGAGCCGGTCGGGGAGGCAGAGGAGCTGGACAGGGTGCTGCCAGTGATTCGCCGTTTGTCCGCCGAGCTTTCTGTCCCTTTGTCCATCGACACGTACAAAGCCGCTGTAGCGGAGCGGGCGCTTGATGCCGGGGCGCATATCATCAATGACGTTTGGGGAGCAAAGCGCGATCCGCGCATGGCGGAGGTGGCTGCGCGGCGCGGGGTGCCGATCATTTTGATGCACAACCGTACAGACACGGACTACCGGGACTTTTACTCCGATTTTGTCAGAGATTTGCGCGAGTCTGTGCAAATTGCCCTGCAAGCGGGTGTGCGCGAGGAACAGATTATTCTCGATCCGGGGATCGGCTTTGTCAAAACGGTCGAGCAAAATCTCGAAACGATGCGCAGACTCGACGATTTCGTCGCCCTCGGGTACCCGGTTTTGCTCGCGACTTCGCGCAAACGGATGATTGGCCACGTCCTCGACCTTCCAGTGGACGATCGGGTGGAAGGGACAGCCGCGACAGTTGCGCTCGGCGTCGCCAAAGGCTGCCACATGGTACGGGTGCACGATGTCAAAGAGATGAAGCGGGTTACGAAGATGATGGACGCGATGCTGAAGGGGGGCATTTGACGTTGGATAAAATTTACTTCAACGGCATGTCGTTTTACGGCTACCATGGCGTGTTTGGAGCAGAGGCGGAGCTGGGTCAACGCTTTTACGTCGATCTGGAGCTTTCTGCCGATTTGTCGCAGGCAGGCGCAAGCGATGAGCTTCAACATACGATCAATTACGCCGATATTTTTATTTGTGTGCAAAAAATTGTCGAGGGCGAACGGTTCAACCTGGTTGAAAAGCTGACGGCCGTCATTGCCGAGCGGCTTTTGACGCAATTTCCTCTGCAAGAGGTCAAAGTCAAGGTGACCAAGCCGAACCCGCCGATCAACGGGCATTATGAATCTGTCGCCATTGAGATGACGCGCAAAAGAGAGGATTTTGCTTCATGAGTGTAATTGCGTATCTGGGGCTTGGCTCGAACCAGGGCGACCGGGCAGAAAAGCTGCGCCAGGCGATCCGGAAGCTTGCTGCGCACAGAGGGATTCGCGTGCTGCGTACATCGTCTGTGTACGAGACTGAGCCGTTCGGCTACGTCGAGCAAGAGGCGTTTTTGAATATGGCCGTAGCGGTAGAGACAGAGCTTTCCCCGGAGCAGCTTCTGGAGACCGCCTTGTCGGTGGAGCGGGAGCTGGGACGCATTCGAACCATCCGCTGGGGACCGCGTACAATAGACATTGATCTTCTCTTGTACGGTACATCCTCTGTGTCGCTGGAGCATCTTGTCATCCCGCATCCGGGTCTTAGCCAGCGTGCTTTTGTGCTTGTTCCGTTGCGCGATATTTGGGAGGGCGGGGTTTTGCCCGGCCACGACCAGACTATTGACCATTATCTTTCCTTATTGGTAGAAGATCACAAGGGGGTACGAGAGTGGGGAGCAATCAACTGGGAAATCGGATCAGATCCTTCCGGAAGCTAAAAGGGTATACACAACAATCGCTTTCGGAAAAGCTGGGAGTATCATTGTCGTTTGTCGGATCGCTTGAGCGGGGAACCCGTACGCCGACAGAGCCGGTACTGCGCAAGATCGCCAGCACTTTACAGGTCGACTATGAAGAATTATGTGCTATAAATAAATGATAGGTCGTTTGGATGAGTCTCTCCTCTCCAAGAACCCGTGGATCGGGAATAAGGAGGTCGAAATAGATGAAAATCGGTAACATCGAATTGAAAAACAACGTCGTTCTCGCCCCGATGGCAGGTGTGTGCAACCCTGCTTTTCGTTTGATTGCCAAGGAGTTCGGGACTGGCCTGGTATGCGCCGAGATGGTCAGCGACAAAGGAATCGTCCACGGCAACAAAAAGACCATCGACATGTTGTACGTCGACGAGCGCGAGAAACCGCTCAGCCTGCAGATTTTTGGCGGCGACAAGGAAACATTGGTGGAAGCGGCGAAGTATGTAGACCAACATACGAACGCAGACATTATCGACATCAATATGGGGTGTCCCGTTCCGAAAATTACGAGCTGTGACGCAGGTGCCCGCCTGCTGCTTGATCCGAATAAAATTTACGAGGTCGTCTCTGCTGTAGTCGATGCCGTGGAGAAGCCGGTTACGGTGAAAATGCGTCTGGGCTGGGACGAAGAGCACCTGTACGTGGTGGAAAATGCCAAGGCTGTTGAGCGCGCAGGCGGCAAGGCCATCGCCGTCCATGGCCGCACGCGTGTGCAAATGTACAAGGGCCATGCGGACTGGAGCTGGATCGGGCGCGTGAAGGAAGCCGTTTCGATTCCGGTCATCGGCAACGGCGATGTCGCGACACCTGAGGATGCAAGACGCATGCTCGACACGACCGGCTGCGATGGCGTCATGATCGGACGCGCCGCACTCGGCAATCCGTGGATGCTGTATCGGACCATCCAGTACTTGACGACAGGAGAGCTTGTGCCCGAGCCTTCCGTACGCGAAAAAATCGACATCTGTCTCTTGCACGCCGAGCGTCTGATTGCGCTGAAAGGTCCGCGCGTAGGCGTGCTGGAAATGCGCAAGCACGCCGCATGGTATTTGAAAGGGCTGCGAGGCTCTACCCATACGAAAAACTTGGTGAATGCCGTGGAGACAGAAGAAGAGCTGCGTCGGGTTTTGACGGACTATGTCGAGTGGGTTGAGAACTATGCAGGCGACCTGGAAGAGCCGCAGGAATCAGCGCGCGACGAGGCAGTCAGCTACTAAAATGGTTGTTTGTTCCAGACATTGACAAGGGTTCCTTCATATCCTATAATACTCCGTAATATTGGGAGCCAAGCTGCCAGTCCACTCTGGCAGCTTTACCTTTGAACCCTCACAGTTATTGTGTTCTGCTGTATATTGTATAGAACAACTACATATAATCCTTTGTACTTTACCCAGTGCAAATGGAATCATTTTTTAAAACGGGGGAATTGAACCATGTCTGAAAAAGAAGTTTTCCTGACACCAGAAGGTTTAACAAAACTGGAGCAAGAGCTTGAAGATTTGAAAACGGTTAAACGCAAGGAAGTTGCAGCAAGGATTAAAGAAGCGATCAGCTTTGGAGATATCAGTGAGAACTCTGAGTACGAAGAAGCAAAGAATGAGCAGGCGTTCATCGAAGGCCGCATTCTGACGCTGGAAAAAATGTTGCGCAAAGCCACCATCATCACCAATGAAGATGTGGACACAGGCGTAGTCAGCGTAGGATCGAGAGTGAAGCTGAAAGACCTGGAGTATGGTGATATTGTCGATTACACCATCGTAGGCTCTGCCGAATCCGATCCGATGAACAACAAGATTTCCAACGAGTCTCCTGTAGGCCAAGCGCTTTTGGGCAAGAGCAAGGGCGCGATCGTCGACGTGAACGTACCTGCAGGCGTCATTCAGTACGAGATTCTCGATATTAACCTGTAAGCAGTTCATCCATGGCGTACCTTTTACGAGGTACGCCGTATCACTATTTGACCGCGCTGTACAATATTGTTAAATCAGGTATTTTTTAGAGGAGTGAGCAAAAATGGCAAACGAGCAAGACCTGCAGCAAGAAGAGCAGCAACAGGAAGGACTGCACGAGCTTCTGCAAGTGCGTCACGACAAAATGAATCAAATTCGCGAGTGGGGCTTTGATCCGTTCGGGAAAAAGTTCGAGCAAACCCACCACGCTGCTGATATTGTGAAAGCATTTGGCGACAAGACCAAAGAAGAGCTGGAAGCAGAAGAGCATGTTGTTACGATCGCAGGCCGCCTGATGGCAAAACGCGCGATGGGCAAAGCGAGCTTCGCCCAGCTTTTGGACCGTTCCGGCCAAATTCAAATCTACGTGCGCCAGGACACTATTGGCGAAGAGGCGCACAAAGTGTTTGAGATCAGCGATATCGGCGACCTGATCGGCATTCGCGGTGTTGTTTTCAAAACAAAAACAGGCGAGCTCAGTGTCAAAGCAAAAGAGTTTACCTACCTCTCCAAGTCGCTGCGCCCACTCCCTGAGAAATACCACGGTTTGAAAGACATCGAAACGCGCTACCGCAAGCGCTACGTGGACTTGATCGTGAATCCCGAGGTGCGCGATACGTTTATTACGCGCAGCCGCATTTTGACCTCGATGCGCCGTTATTTGGACAACCTTGGCTATCTGGAAGTGGAGACACCGACTCTCCACGCAATTGCCGGCGGTGCTTCTGCGCGTCCGTTCGTTACGCACCACAATGCGTTGGACATGCAGTTGTACATGCGTATTGCGATCGAGCTGCACTTGAAACGCCTGATTGTCGGCGGACTGGAAAAGGTGTATGAAATCGGTCGCGTTTACCGGAACGAAGGAATTTCTACACGCCACAACCCTGAGTTCACGATGATTGAATTGTACGAGGCGTATGCCGACTACCAGGACATCATGACTCTGACAGAAGAGATGATCGCCCATATCGCACAGGAAGTATTGGGCACCACGAAGATCGAATACCAAGGCAATGAGATTGATCTGACACCAAAATGGCGCCGTGTGCACATGGTTGATCTGATTAAGGAAAACCTCGGCGTA